>NZ_KB291461.1:0-23309 GCF_000318295.1 Capnocytophaga sp. oral taxon 326 str. F0382 | reverse complement strand
AGTTTATGATGCAAAAGCAATTTTGAGACTTTTCATGCGGCTCGCACTATTTTTTACTTCTGAAATTCCCCTACCATTATACGCCCGCCACTCTCGGGTGAATTTCCTCGAAAGAATATGCCTTCGGTTACCAAAAATTCATCTTTATAAAAGCCAAAAGTACTTTGTAAGATAGAAAAACCTTTTACATTATGTGTTTTCCAAGTTTTGCCATAATCATAAGAAAAACGAATTTCGGGGGAGGTACCTAAGGCAGAATAGTCGCAAATAAAATTGTTGTATCTGTAATGTTTTCGCCTATTGTCCTTATTGATAACATACAACAATTCTTCATCTAAATTATAAATCCTTTTCTCATACTTTTCCTCATCATCTTCATTCTTTACTTGCTGTAATGTTAGTGGAGTATCATCTTCTTCAAATACCATAGAAGAGAAATAGTCATATTTATTTTTGAGTTTCTTGTATAACTTCTCTTGTTGAGAGATGATATTGTAAATATACAAATCATTGTTTTTCATATAAATCAAATCTCCATTCTGATTGATAGGATAAGTAGGTATATTTTTAATTGCTTTGGGTATTTCATACATTTTGCTTCGGTTTGATATATCCATTACATATTTATTTTCTTTGTTGTCATACATAATATATCTGCCGTCAAAAATACCATACCATATATTTGATTTTTTATTATACTCATCTATTTTTTCCACTTTAAGTGTTTTATTGTTAAATAGATAAATAAAACGATGCTCTCCCGAAGTCTTTATAATGCAGTAGTCCTCAGTTTTGTAAAAACTATCAAAGTAATTTCCTTCTAAGAGGATTTCCTTATAGGTTTTACCTTTGTCGGTAGAGACAAAAAGCACCGCTTGTTTTTCTAAAATTTCAGGATCAAAAGCTCGCAAATCTTTTTCTGCTCCCAATAGAATGGTGTGGCTGTTGATTACTGCAATGCCATTTACCTCAATAGCTACCCCTGCATTAAAATAACCTTCATATACTTTTTGCTTGTACAAATCCATAAAGTTGTATTGGGCAGTCCATTTCATATTGTCGTCTTTGGGTGTGAACATAGAACAAGAGATTAGGAATATTGCTAAGAGTAAAAATAATAATGGTTTTATTACAAATTTCTGTGGCATAGTTTTAGTCAAGTTTTTATTATTCAAAAGGGGTAGGAGGAATAATATCTTCCTCTGTAAATTTTGAAATTTCTAATCTTTTAGGTTCTAAAAAAGTTTGTTTGCCATTATCACCTATCAATTGAAAGGTGAGGTAGGTATTGGCGCGATTTACACGAATATCTAAGTGAGCGGTTACTTGAGCGGCTTCTTTTCCAAATACTTTTTGATAAGCTGCTACTACTGCTTCCCAATCAAAACTTACTTCAGCCAAATATTTTTCTCCGTTTTCTGCTTTATACCAAATTACTAATTCTTTAAACAAGGGACGTTTTTGAATAGGTTCTTCTAAATAGAAGAAATCTTCTTTACCCATATAGGAAGCGAAATCAGTATACAAGGTAGCTCCAGCTTCTCCATTCCAATAGCGGTAATTGACATCACCTATTTTTCCATTGGGAATTTCATAGACAGGGAACCATTGGTATTGATGGTTTCTATAACTATCCCATAAGCCAAAGGGGATAGGTTTGTTTTTATTGGCTTCACGTACCGCTTTAGGAATTGTTAAGTCACTATTTAAAACCTCTTCTCTATCCTCTTTGCTAAATATAAGGCGTTCGTGACTATCTAACCCAGGTGGCTCTTTCAAATCTATTTTTTCGGCTTGGTATCTTCCTATTTCAGTAATTTTTTTATAACCTCTACCTGCCCATAACACTACTACGCCACCAGGGGCAATACCCACTACTATAGTATCATAGGTTTTATGTCTTACTTCTCCATTAGGTACTCTTTGATTAAAACCTTCTCTAAAAAGTTTTGCTATCTTTTCGTAATCAATAGCCGTTTTGAGCCTATAGAAGCAATCTTCTTTATAGGATAGCCATACCATATCTACGCTTTTAGGTAGTTTGTCCATTGAAGTGCTTTCATAACCAAAAGCATTTCCCCAATCGGGTTCTTCTTTTTCAGTGTACAACTCTCCTACAATGGGTCTTCCTCCTACCATAGCGGCATAAAAACGTATAGGGTAGCCTATGGGAGTATTCACCGCTATGCCCCATTCATATTCTTGTTCATTCATATTCTTATTATTGCTATTATGGTTTTGACAGCTAGCGAGCTGCAGGGCTAAGAGTAAAAATAATAATGGTTTTTTCATAAGAATAGGTTTTTCTGCAAATATAGAACTAAAAAGCAAAAAATCAATACTTTTTATTCTTCTTCTCTTCTATAATTTAAACAATCACAAGGAAATTTTTAATTTTAAGACTATCGCCTAAAATACATTTTTTTAAGTTAATTACATATTCCCCTTTTTGAAAATGAACTCTTTTAATGCCCATAATAAGATGATATGGTATAGGATCTATGTAAATTTTCATAGTATCTTTTTTATAAATCAAAGTATTTTGTCCTTGCGATAATCCATTATTTTCTCTTCCCTTTTTATCAGAGAAGTATTTTATACCATTTTCAAATCTTTGTAGATAAATCTCTTTGTTTTCTCTATAGAACTTATCCACACTCAAACCTTCCCAAAGAGGCTGGGCGTTCATATAATTATAACTGCATAAACATAGGAAAACGGCAGATAATAATCTCATAAATAATATGTACTATAAGCGTTTTTTCATTTCGTTAAATAGAATACTACACATTTTCGGACAAATGTATAAAAAAAGACTGAAACTTCCTAATTTTGTTAATTCATAAAATATTCGTACATTTGCACTTATAAACATCTAAACAATAAAAATCCAATCAATGGCAAAAAACGATAAAGAACTTTCGCTTCAAGATCAGAAAAAAGAAGCCCTTAAGCTCACACTTGCTAAGTTAGACAAGACTTATGGCAAGGGTATTGTGCGCGCTTTGGGCGACAACACTATAGAAGATGTAGAGGTCTACTCATCAGGCTCTATCGCCTTAGATGCTGCTTTGGGAGTAGGCGGATACCCTAAAGGTCGCGTGATTGAAATCTACGGACCTGAATCATCAGGTAAAACAACGCTTACCCTTCACGCTATCGCCGAAGTACAAAAAGCAGGCGGTACAGCGGCTTTCATCGATGCGGAACACGCTTTCGACCCTGTATACGCCAAAAACGTAGGGGTAAATACTGAAGATTTGCTCGTTTCTCAACCCGATAGTGGTGAACAAGCCCTTGAAGTAGCCGATGCCCTTATTCGCTCTAACGCTGTAGACCTTGTAATCATCGACTCGGTAGCGGCTCTTACCCCTAAAGCCGAAATTGACGGCGATATGGGCGACTCTAAAATGGGGGTTCACGCACGACTAATGTCGCAAGCACTCCGCAAAATTACGGGTAGCATTAGCAAAGCTAAATGTATAGTAATTTTTATCAACCAATTGCGCGATAAATTAGGTGGAGGAATGTACGGTGGTCCTACCGAAACTACTACAGGTGGTAATGCTTTGAAATTCTACTCATCAGTACGTCTTGAAATACGCAAAGACGGCGGTGCACAAGGTAGTGCTGCTATCAAAGACGGCGATGGCAATATTATAGGTAATAAAACCAAAGTGAAGGTAGTGAAAAACAAAGTTGCACCTCCGTTTAGAATGGCTTATTTTGACATTATGTTCGGGGAAGGTATTTCAAAAGAAAGTGAGCTATTAGAAATAGGTGTTGCTTCCGACATTATAGGCAAAAGCGGCGCTTGGTTTAGCTATGGTGATAGCAAACTCGCTCAAGGCCGTGATGCAACCCTCAGCTTGTTGCGTGACAACCCTGAATTAGTAGAGGAAATAGAAAAGAAAGTAAGAGAGTGGTTGAAAGCTGGAGGCGACCCATTTGCTAAACCTAAAAAGGGCAAAAAAGGCGCTGCTGCCAAAGGCAAAAAGGATTTAGCTGAAGATATTGAAGAAGAGGAAGAAGTGTTTGACGACGATGAACTTTTAGAAGAAGACGACGAATAGCTATAAAAAAACTCAGGGTGTTGAGCCCTGAGTTTTTGTTTATTTAAGTTTTTCGTTGTTGTGATGGCGATCGTGATCACGCTCGGTTTTGCGGAGCATTTTTTTATCAAAAGCGTCTTGCAAATCGATGCCGGTTTGGTTAGCCAAACAAAGTACTACAAACACTACATCGGCGAGTTCTTCACCTAAATCTTTCTGTTTGTCGCTCTCCTTCTCCGATTGTTCTCCATAACGGCGAGCAATGATACGGGCTACTTCACCTACTTCTTCAGTGAGTTGAGCCATATTGGTAAGCTCGTTGAAATATCTCACTCCGTGTTCTTTAATCCAATTATCTACTTCTAATTGTGCATTTTTGATGTTCATCTTTTTGTTGTTTTGGAATGAATTTGATTTTATAATCTCCCCCACGAATTTCACGAAATTGAGAGTACATAAAACTCTTTATTTTAACGTGAGTTCGACGTAAGTATTTATTAAATAATCAGTAAAATGTTTTAAATCTCCCACGAATTTCACGAATTTTCACGAAATAAGGGCTCTAAAAAACCCTTTACTTTACATTATCTCACGAATTTTCACCTGACGGTGAATTGTATTGTGAATATTATGGTACAAATCTGTAAATCAATGTTCTGTTATATTGAACTAACGTTAAATTAGAAAAGCACTGCTCTTGGGAGAGCAATGCTTTTCTAAAATTGTTGTAAAAATACTCTAACTGTGAATTTAAAATTAGTTTGTCCACATATCTTGCTCTCTGTCGCGAATCTTTTCTTTGATTTTATCAGCTTCTAAGAGTTGTAAGAGAGCATTATCGGGTATATAATCCTTGATTTTTCTATCGCCGTAAACGTTAGCTTCTTGGTAGATTACCGAGCTAAACATACGAGCGTTGAGCAAGTGGTCGAAAGACATTGGGCGAGCGTCGTTCTTACGGTTGAAGGTTTTAGCTTCGTGCAAAATGTCGCGCACTTGAGGATAGAATACCCAGAATAAAGGTACTAAAGCCGACATTGTAGAGTCATCGGAATCGATAAAGTTTACATCGGGAGCTACAGGAGCTAAGGCGAGCAAACGATATTTGAGTTCTCCTTGACGTTTGTCGAAATACCAGATACCTCTGATATAATACTGAGCGATATCGGCGGATTCTAAGTTTCTACGAGTGATGTACTCATCGGGGAGGGCTTCACCTGCGTTGAGCAAGTTGTAACCTTCGTCTAAGGTATCGATTTTAGAAAGAGAAGCCTGAATAGACTCAGCGGTTTTTGTTTGAGTAAAATAAGAATCTACGTACAAATCCTTGATTTTACCATTTTTGATATTTTTCAATAGTACATCGTATAGGGAACGACGGTAAGCATCTACTTCCAAGGTGTCGGTAGGGAAAAGGAGAGGAAAGTTAGCGCGCTCGTTGAGGTCGATTACTTCCCAAACTTCTACAGACCAAAGGATGTCGCGGTCGTCAACATACCCATAAGGGAGAGGCTTATCGTTATCCGCTTGTATTTGAGCTTCAGTTTTTACTCCTATTTCACTAGCTACTTTGGCATTAAGTATATTTACCTGAGCAGAGGAGATCTGAAAAGCAAATACTATGATCAATAGTACTATAATCTTCTTCAATTGTAACATAAAAATTCTGTTAGTTTGTTATTTCAATAATGATAGGTGATACTGGAGGTAATTTCAAGCTTGAGTTACCAACGATACTAGCTTTGATGTCAAACACTTGTATCTTATCACCGCGTTTAGCTCTTGATACGGCTGCGCGAGCTTGTTCATTAAATTTACCACCTTTTACGATGATACTAGGTTGACCAGGGATAAACACTTTGAACTCATTTACTTGGAGTTTCAAGTCGAAATCGAAGTCTTCAAGTACGGCCATTACAGGTAATACACCGACGTTTTGTTTAGGCAATTTAGCATCTCCTATCATACCACCCATACTACCAGAGGCACGTGGGATATTTTTGATACGGAACAGTTTAGAAGAGCTAAAGCGTTGACCATCGATTTCACCACTTACAGAAATGGTTACTTCTTTACCTTGACCAGGACGCATTACCCAAGCACTACCAGATCTTGAAAGACCAGGAGCTGAAGCAGAAATTTTGTTGTTAGGCACACCAGGCATAGAGATAGTGATAGGGTTATCAACACCGCGGTATACTACGTTCATCTTATCGGCAGAGATAACTGCTGAGTTAGGTCTAGGGATGGTAGAGAATGATTGAGCTACAGGTACTGCGATACGTTTGCCATCTTCGTCGAAGTAGAGGTTACCTGTAATTTTGTGTTCACCGGCATTACCTGCACCTACGTTCAATTTTACGCGTCCATCTTCGATAGTATAATCACTTGGTCCTAATTTTCTACCGTCTAATGAAAGTTCTACGGAGTTAGGGCGGGTAGTAGGATCTTTTCTACCTAAAACGATAGCACCGTCGAATTTTTCACCTTGATAGAAAGCACCTTTACCTTGCTCGAGCAAAGTAGTATAGTTAGTCATTGATACTTGAGTTTTCAATTGACCTTCCAACGCTTTAGAAACGAACTCTTGTTGTACTGATAAGATATCAGATTGCATCATAGAGAATTTTGCTAAAGAAGCGATGTAAGGGAATCCTTCGAAGTTGAAATTTAACCATTTTACAGTGTTACCATCTCTATCTTTTACTGCATCGGTATTAAAGTTTTCTTTTACTTTTTTAGCGATATCAGCATAAGCGGGGTTATCACCTAATATTTTTAATAGGGCTTCGCGATAGTTTTTGATATTTTCCACGAATTTTTTACCTTCGGTAGCACCTTCAGCAAAGAATAAATGGTCAGTATAATCAGATTTATCCATTGCTTGGTAATCTTTTTCGTTTACCTTTTTATCACTTTGCCCGATTTCTTTTTCAAGTCCATCTTTAAGACCTTGTACATAGTTGAACAATTCGTCGGAAATGGATTTGATTTGCTTAGATTGCTCGTTGATTTGGGCAAACTGAGCGGGACTTTCGCTTGCTTTGAGCGCTAGTTGGTCCATTGCTGAGCTAATTCCCTGAGTATCGCGTTTATTTGATACTTCAAATTTTTGATTTACTAACCCGAAAGCATCTAGTACTTGTTTTCCCATATTGAGTGCGATCATTGCGAGGAAGACAAGATACATCAGGTTAATCATCTTCTGTCTATTGCTTAATTTTCCACCTGCCATAAGCTATTTTTTTAATAAGTTAATAAATAATTACTCTTATCGTGCACCGCTCATTGCAGATAACATTCCTCCATAGATTGTGTTCAAAGATCTTAGGTTATCTTTGAAAGAAAGCATCTGTTGATTCAAAGAATCAAGATTTTCGGCAATTCCTGCTTGTGCAGACACTTGTCTTTCGGTTCTTTCTAATTGTAATTTGTAAAGGCTGTTGAGAGATTCTAAGTTAGAAGCAGCTTCAGAAAGTTCTTCTCCGTATTTGTGAGTAGCCACCATAGTATTGGTTACAGGAGCGATTTCTTTACTTGCTTCGGCGAAATTTTCGATAGATCTACCCAAGGAACGCATTAAGTTTGCATCGATCTTAGCTTCGGCTAAGATATTGTCTAACTTTTCAGACAAAGACTCTCTGATGAGTTTGTCGTCTTGGCTTTGTTGTGCCATAACTCCTTGACGAGACAAGGGAGCGCCACCTTTAAGTTCTGGGTAAACTAAAGACCAATCTAAATCTTCTTCTTGAGGCTCAAAAGCTGACATAAAGAAGATTACAGCTTCAGTTCCCATACCTACTGCTAAAAGGAAACTACCGCTCATACCTAAGATATCTGCGTGCAAAATTTTAGCTAAGGCACCAACGATTACGATTGAGGCACCAATACCATAAGCGTATTGAAAAATTGTTTTTGTTACTTTACTTCCTGCCATAATACTTTAATTATTAAATAAATGTTGTTAAATTAGTTTGATTTGTTTTACTTTTTTGATTATTATCTATAACCTCTTGCGGATTTAGCTTGTTGTTTTTCGCTAACTCCCATAAAATCTTGGACGGTACGGAAACCGATGTAGCTACGAGCTGAATCTTGATATTCGTAATCACGAGTATTTACTTGTAGCATAAAAGCGACGTCTTTCCAAGAGCCGCCTCGTATTACTTTACGACGGTTGCTATCGTCCAGAACGTTAGGGTTCATAGAAGACATATACTCATAAGAGTTAGGGTCGTAAGAGGTGTTAGTCCATTCGGATACGTTACCAGCCATATTATATAGGTTATATCCGTTAGGTTCGTAAGATTTAGCTTCTACGGTGTAGAGAGCGTTATCGGAGGCGTAGTCGCCGCGCATAGGTTTAAAGTTCGCGAGGAAGCAAGCTTTATCGTCGTAAGTATAGGGGCCTCCCCAAGGGTAAGTTGCTCCAGATAATCCACCGCGAGCGGCGTATTCCCACTCGGATTCAATAGGAAGGCGGAAAGAGTTAACGGTGTAATCACCTTTGGATTTTTGATAAGAGTTTTTGTTCAAGGTGCGCCATTCGCAGAAAGCCTTAGCTTGAATCCAGCTTACGCCTACAACGGGATAGTCGCTATAAGCTTCGTGCCAGAAGTAGTCGTTGTGCATAGGCTCATTATAAGAATAGTTGAAGTCGCGAATCCATACGGTTGTATCGGGGTATACTTTCACGATTTCTTCTTTGATGAAGTCTTTACGGTTACCTCTCTTACGAGCGGCTTTATCCATATCGAGCCATTGGTATTTGAACTCGAATTTTTGGACGTCCATAATGCGTTTGCCGTTGTAAGCTTCTTCTTCGGGCAAATACATTTTGTCCATTACTTCGGAGTAGTACTCGTCTGGGAATTTGTTTACGTCCCAAATGAGGGCTACTTTTTTGTTTAGTTTTCGCGCTTTATCATCACCGTAAGTGTTTTGGAGGTACTGTTGCCAAGCGTTCATTTTTTCGGTATTGGCGTCGAGATAGGCGTATTCACCTATTCCGCCACTTCCTGGTCCTTGGCCTGTTTGTTCAGCCATATCGGCTAATTGTGTACGGATGATAGAATCGCGTACCCAATTGACAAACTGGCGGTACTCGCTATTTGTGATTTCGGTTTCATCCATATAGAAAGAACCAACGCTCACAGTTTTGATTGTTGCGTTTAAACTCGCAGTTTTATCATCATCGGAACTACCCATAATGAAAGAACCACTCGGGATGAGCGCCATTCCGTAAGGGGTAGGTTGCTTCCAGCTCTTACCTCTTACTCCTACGAGCTCTCCCTTGCCATCGCCACTTCCGCGTTTACAAGCAGACATTGTTAAAAGCACAAGTAGCACTACGATTATTCTTCTTGCCATAAACATTGTTTAAATTCACATTTAATTAGGGCGCAAACGTACGCATAATTTTTTACACACGCAAAAAAAATTCACTATTTATTTCTATAAACTATAAAATTTAACAATATCTTTACATTTTAAAGGATTAAAGGGCTTCAAATGTAAAAAAAGATTAAAAGAAAAGTTCATTTTTTTGTGTATTTTAGTCTTTTAAATTTAGTTTTTTTACTCCCATATTCCACAAGGTGAAAGCTTGCAAATCGGCGTTTTGTTCAATAGTTTTGCTTACGGGAGTTCCGGCGCCGTGCCCTGCATTAGTTTCTATTCTTATCAAGATAGGGTTGTTGCCTGTTTGTTTAGCTTGGAGTTCGGCGGCGAACTTAAAGCTGTGTGCGGGTACTACTCTATCGTCGTGGTCGCCAGTGGTGATGAGGGTTGCGGGGTAACTGACACCTTTTTTTACATTATGGAGAGGTGAATAGGCTTTTAGGTATTGGAACATTTCTTTGCTATCGTTAGCAGTACCATAGTCGTAAGCCCACCCAGCACCAGCGGTGAAGGTGTGATATCGCAACATATCGAGTACTCCGACGGCGGGCAGGGCAACTTTAAATAAGTCGGGACGTTGCAACATTGTAGCGCCAACGAGTAGCCCTCCGTTAGATCCTCCTTTGATAGCGAGGTATTGTGGGGAGGTATATTTTTCGTTTACGAGGTACTCGGCGGCGGCTATAAAATCGTCGAAGACGTTTTGTTTTTGCATTTTGGTACCTGCATTGTGCCATTGTTTACCATATTCACCTCCTCCGCGCAAATTGGGTACTGCATACACACCACCGAGTTCCATCCATACGGCATTGGCGACGCTGAAGGTTGGCATTAGGCTGATGTTGAATCCGCCGTAGCCATATAATAAGGTGGGGTTTTTACCGTTGTGTTTGATTCCTTTTTTATAGGTAATCATCATTGGTATTTTGGTGCCATCTTTAGAGGTGTAGAATACTTGCTTGGATTCGTAGTTATTGGGATCGAAGGCGATTTTGGGTTTCCAATAGAGCTGTGTATCGCCTGTAGCTAAGTCCATTTTGTATATTTGGGTAGGATAGGCGTAATTGGTGAAAGAGAAATAGGTGTGAGTTTCTTGTTTTTTGGCGTGGAAACCAGCGGCTGTACCTATGCTGGGGAGTTTCACATCGCGTACTAACTCACCTTTATAGTTATATTGTTTTATCTGCGAGAGGGCATCGACCATATAGTGTGCGAAGAAATAATGCCCTGTTGCGGTGATACTCAATACGTTTTTGGTTTCGGGGACGACATCTTGCCAATGTTCGGGTTGTGGTTTGGCGGCTTCGGTTTTCACTAATCGTCCGTTAGGGGCATTGAGATTGGTTTCAAAGAATAGGGTTGATCCGTCGTTATCAATGAAATGGGTATCGGCATTGAAATCGTTGGTAATGGTTACTAAAGGGGCTTTAGGGTTTTTGAGGTCTTTTAAGAAGAGTTTGTTACCTGAGGTGTTTACTGCCGCTGAGATGATTAGGTAGCGGGCATCTAAAGAGACTACTCCTGATACATAGCGATATTTTTCGGCAGGAGTACCGCCAAAGATGAGGGCATCATTTTTTTGGGGTGTACCGAGTTGGTGGTAGTAGAGTTTATGTTGGTCGGTTTTAGCTGATAATTCACTTCCTTTGGGTTTATCATAACTGGAGTAGAAGAAACCTTCGTTGCCTTTCCAAGCAATAGAGCTGAACTTGATATCTATTAAGGTGTCGCCTATTACTTCTTTGGTTTTAGCATTGAGGACGATGCCTTTGCGCCAGTCGCTACCGCCTTCGGAGATGAGATAGGCTACTAAAGAGCCATCTTCGGAGAAGGCTACTTCGCCTAAAGAGGTGGTACCATCGTTTGAGAAGGTATTGGGGTCTAAGAAAACTTCTTCTTTACCGTCTTTATCTTTACGATAGAGCACAGACTGGTTTTGCAATCCGTTGTTCTTATAATAATAGGTGTAGTCGCCTTCGGTGAAGGGTGCGCCTATTTTTTCGTAGTTCCAAAGTTTTTCGAGTTTTTGTTTAATGGTTTGCCTATAGGGGATTTTGGAGAGATAGGCGAAGGTGAAGTTGTTTTGAGTTTTTACCCACTGGGCGGTTTCGGCAGAGCGGTCGTCTTCGAGCCAACGGTAGGGGTCGGGAATTTCGGTGCCGAAATAAGTATCGACGGTGTTGTCGGTACGGGTTTGAGGGTAAGTCATTTTTTCGGTGTTAGGGTTGTTAGGGTTTTGATTACAGGCTACTAATAGTAGTAGTGCGGCGGGGAATAGTTTATGGGTCATATCATTAAATATTTTTTGGCAAAGTTATTAAATAGTTTTGTATTAAGCAAATTATTGTTTGTGATGATTTAGGAGTTTTGGGAGAATCTCAGAGAATCTTGGAGAATCTCGGAGGTGGGAGGGTGTTTGAAAAGTTTTTGTGTGGGCGTTATGGGTGTTTACAAATAAGGGCGTTTGCAAAACGCCCCTACATAACATACTTTAAAGGTGATTGATTATCTAGGTAATCAACTTTGGCAAAGTCCTTAGACTTTGCCAAAGTGTAGGGATACAAAGGTGAATTTTAGGGTTTTGGGGTAGCTTCTATTGATTCTGTTTTTCTAAATGCTGTTGAGGAACTCTAAGAGGTCTTCACGTTCTTTTTTGGTGAGTTTTAGGAATATTTTTTTGGATTTTTCACTTTCACCTCCGTGCCACAAAATAGCTTCGGTGATGTTTTTAGCACGACCGTCGTGGAGGAAATTGGTGTGCCCACTGGCTATTTCCTGTAAGCCTATTCCCCATAGAGGGCGGGTGCGCCATTCACGTCCGTTGGCTAAGAAGTCGGGGCGGTTGTCGGCGAGAGCGGGTCCCATATCGTGGAGTAGCATATCGGTATAGGGGTAGAAGGTTTGGTTAGCAAGGGCTGGAGTGGGGGCATTGAGGGTGCGTTGTTTTACAGTATGGCATTTGGCACAACCAATGCCCTCAAATATATATGCTCCATAACGCACTGATTTTTTATGGGCATTACGCATAGCAGGTACGGCTAATGTTTGGAGGTAGAACTCGGTAGCATCAACCATTTCTTTGCTCATCTCGGGTTCGTCGTTTCTGCCGTCATCGGAATGAGCTTGCCCTTTACCTATTTCGACGGGATAATAAGGGTTTGTTACTCCTAAATCGCCTGAGAAAGATCCGGCAGCTTCGTCTAAAAGGGTAGCGGTATTGGCTTTCCATCCGAATCGTCCTACCATTCTTTTTTTGTGAACGCCATCCCACACGTAGTTTATTTTTCCGGAGATGCCGTCGTTGTTTGCATCGTTTACATCTTCTAAGGCTTTGAGATCGGCTTCGGGGATATTTTCTAAGAGTCCTAAGCCATAGATGGGCATACTTGTGCGCGGAGAGATAAGAATATTAGGAGGTACGGTAGCACTTACGCCATTGAGGGTGTAGTGAGGTACTTTAAGGGTTACTTTAGAGCCGTCGCGGAAGGTGACGATAGAATCGGTAAAGCTTACGGCGTATTTACCTTCGGGCTGGAAGCCAGTGAGGGCTCGGTTCTGTACTTGGGTTCCGAAACCAGGAACGGGTAAGGGGCCTCCGTGAGCATCGGTGCCGGGGAGACTTACACGCATAAAGAAGCCACGTGAGCGTTCTAAATCGGTAGGAAATGCGGCTCTACCATCGCCTGGGTGGCAGCTGATGCAGGAGTTACTGTTGAAGATAGGTCCTAAACCACCGTAGATAGGAGCGGGGTTGGTTACAAAAGTAGTTTCGAAAGCGCGGTCGCCAATGGTGTGTTTATCGTCTTCAGCTTCAGTAAGGTTAGGGGCTGCTACACTATAGGCTAAGCTATTTTCACTAAATATAGTAGTAGCTCCTCCTGCATAGATACGTTCGTTGAGGTCTAATAGGGTGAGCCCTTCATACTCATCGGAATCGGAGCTATCGCTTTTAGAGCAACTCATCAATAGTAGTGTACTAAAGGTAAGTGTGGTTATTATTTTTTTCATTGGAATGTTAGTTTTTTAAACTATGAGGAAAACGGCAATGAGAAAAGTTTCTCTTTGCCGTTTTAAAAATTAGCGGTTGTTTTGATTAACCTTTAGTGATTGCATAGTATTTGTTTACTTCTTTTTCTATAATATCACGTAGTTCAAATACTGTTTGTTGGGCTTTTTTTACAGCGGCATTACCAGCTGCATTTCCTTTGGTGATTGCCTGAGTAAAAGTGCCAGGGATGGCTTCGAGGTTGTCGATAGCTTCTTGTATTTTGTTTTTGAGTTTGGTATCGAGGGCAGTGTCTTTTGCTTTGATGAGGTCGGAAATTCCTTTACCTTGTTTGCTGTTGTATTTGCCTAAATAGATATTTTGAATACTGCGGATGTTATCGGCGAAGTCTTTTTTAGAATTGTTGCTAAAACGAGATTCTTCTTTATCAAATAGAGGGTCACCAGATTCGTTGAAACAGTTGGCTATTTTTTCGGCTGCTACTTCATTGGCTATATGCCATAAGCCTGATGCGATTTCGGAGACAGCATTTGCAGTTGTTTTGTATTTACCGGTACCTTTAGATGCGTTGTAGAAGTCTTCGGCATATTTTTGACCTTTAGTCCATCCGTTGAGTACAGCAACAGTATTGTTTTTCATATCTTCAGCAGCAGCTTTTAGATATTCTTTTTGTCGAGCAGAGAGAGAAGCTGCTGTTGCATTGCCATTTTCACCCCAAATGAGGTATTCTATAAGGTGGAATCCACGTGTTTCGGGGTTACTTTTAATTACATCGGCGGTGATAGAGGCTGTTCCGTTGATGATATTGTTCATAGCATTAACGTCCACAGGCCAAGTATCCATTGCTTCATCGAGGTCTTCAGGGAGTTTTACGGGGCCATATAGGAAGCCTTCGGATTGTTCCCAAGGGGTACGGGCTGTTTTCCAAGCCTCACGTGCTGCTGTGAGATTGGCATTGGTAGCATTATTTTCTAAAAAGGTAAGTGCGGTAACCATTGCATTGGTTTTGGCATCTAATTCGTGATAAGTAGGGACAATTACATTATTAACAACATCGTTGATTACGGCTTGTTCAGCAGCTACTTGAGCAGCAAGTTTTTGTTGTTCGTCGTCGTTGTTATCGTCTTTGTTACAGCCAATGAAGAAGAGGGCTGCAATTGTACTGAGTGTTAAGATTTTGGATTTCATATAGCTTATTTATTTAGATATTAGTTACTTGTTTAGGAGTTAGAAAGAGAAAGCGATACCAGCAGAGAAAGTGTTTTCTTTCATTTTTCTACCCATATACACGGGGGTTATTTGGGTCATATCGTAGAAATCAGCACCTAAGGTACGCCATTCGTAATGTGCTTTAGCTACTATTTGAGGGGTGATAAACCAGTTGAGACCAGCGGTGAATGCTTTGCGTTCCCATTTAGGACTTCTAATGATGTTTCCTTGTGTTTTTCGCATTGTATCGTAGTACTCATAACGTACAAAAGGATATAGTTTTTGTTGAGTGTTTAGAGTGGGGAAAAGGTGGAGTATATCATAGCCTATTTCGGAAGATACCCCCATAGCCTCTTTGCCTACATTGGTACGTTTTACGCCTAAAGTGCTTGACAAGCGACGGTTAGCCGCTGAGATAAGGTCGGAGTTTTGTACGGTTCCCCAAATAAGGGCTGCATTAAAACGCAAAGGACCTTCGTCGTAAGAAAGGTGAGCTGTGAAGAGGGTTACATAGCCGTTTTTAGTAATATCTTTTTTGGAACGATTGGGGTTAGAGTTACCGTAGTAGAATCCAGCGCCTATAAAGGTATGTTTATTTTTTCCGAAGAGATAATCAATTTTACCTGAGTAAGCCCAAGCATCGGCATTAGCCATTTCAAAACGGAGTTGATGACCGCCTTTTACGAAGTTACGGGAGCTGAAGCCAGAAGAGTCGAGTCCGTTAGTAAAAGAGAGTTCGTATTTGAAGTTTTTGAGGAAAGTGCCGTATAATTGTAGTCCGTTTTCATACCAACCTAAGGGGAGGATTTCGTTTTCCATATTAGGTTTATGGGTGGTGAAGTAAGCAATGGGTCGGTCAAGGGTTTGGGCGAGATTTAGGTGTAGTTTTACGCGTCCTACGCGCACGCCGAGATAGGGGCGGAGATGGAAATCGAGGTACATTTGTTCGAGTTTTACCTCACCCCCAGCTTCAATTTCTTGTTCAAATTCTCCGGCTTCTTCTTGAACGTCGTATTCCATAGTTGCGCCTGTGCCACCGTGTTCAAACTCTACTTCAGAGCGCATACTTATCCAGTCGTTGAAGCGATACCCTATATACAGATTGAGGCGCTCGGGGTCTATCTTGTCGCGGATTTGCGAATCGGAGTCGTAAGTACCATAATTGTAATAGTTTACTGCTCCATAGCCGCTAAAAGAAAATTTATCCCAACTGAGGAGTGATTTTTTCTCTTTTTCTTTATCAAGAGAATCTTTTTGTTTTAACTCCTGAAGAATTTCCTGCTTGATTGTTTCCTTCATACTATTATAGTCGGTAACTTCTTGTGCTTTTAATAGCATAGGGAAGCTGGAAATCAATGCTATAGCCATTATCTTTTTCATCGAAAACACGTTGTTTAGAATAATTCGATGCAAAAGTATAGTTTAT
This sequence comes from Capnocytophaga sp. oral taxon 326 str. F0382, assembly GCF_000318295.1. Taxonomy (NCBI): domain Bacteria; kingdom Pseudomonadati; phylum Bacteroidota; class Flavobacteriia; order Flavobacteriales; family Flavobacteriaceae; genus Capnocytophaga; species Capnocytophaga sp. oral taxon 326. Next base: position 7,216 of record NZ_KB291461.1, on the reverse strand, counting down.
TTATTATACTTCCAAATAATTTATAGATTTTTTTTAGAAGGTTTTAGAGGGAGTGGAATTTTAGGAGAATCTTGGAAAATCTCGGAGAATCTCGAAGGTGGGAGGACTACTTATGGGCGTTTGTAAATAAGGGCGTTTGCAAAACGTCCCTACAAAGTGATTGATTATCTAAGTAATCGACTTTTGCAAAGTCCTTGGACTTTGCCAAAGTATTTGATGTGATTTTAAATTTTCTTTACACGGCGTTCGTGTCGACCGCCCTCAAATGGGGTGATTAAGAAAGTGTTGGCGATTTCTACTGCTTGCTCAATGGCGGTGAAACGGGCAGGGATGCTGAGTACATTGGCATCGTTATGGGCACGGGCAAGAGCTGAAAGTTCTTTTGTCCAGCATACAGCACAACGCACGTGGGGGTGCTTGTTGGCAGTCATTGCGATGCCGTTGCCACTGCCGCAAATCACGATACCGAGGTCGGCTTTGCCTTCTTCTAAGGCTTGTGCGACGGCGTGACCGAAATCGGGGTAGTCAACACTTTCGGGGGTATCGGTTCCGAAGTTGAGAACTTCAATATTTTTGGTTTTTAAAAAGGCTGTGATAGCGTTCTTGTAATCGACTCCTGCGTGGTCGTTCCCTATGGCTATTTTCATTTTATTTTATTGTTGTGATTTTAATTTGTTTACTATGTCGATGATTTTGTTGTAGTTTGCTACAATTTCTTCATTGGTTGATTTTATAAAGTGCTCATTTCCCTCTTGGGTTGTATATAAACCATCGAAAGTTTTCTCAATAAGCTTTTCTATTTCGGTATTGGTAGGGTATTCCTTGCGATATACCTCAGCTTGGCGCGCCATTAGTTCTATATGAGCATATACCACTCCGTATTGGTATAAATCTTCATAAGTTTTTTTGGCTAAAGCTACATCGATATTGCTCTTTTTATTGTTATAATTTTGGAGGAGTTCATTTGAGATTCTCTTTCCTTCTGTCCAAGCGTAATCTTGCCCAGCATATTTGTATTTATCCTTAGGATATTGAGGTAATTTTCCGACAGTAGCGAGCAAGGTGTTGTACTCGGCAATGGTTTGATCAATAAGCTCTTTATAGGTGCTTATATCTTTCACATCGGTTTTGTAATAGGCGATATTCGCTTTGTGCGGAATAGCCTCTTTTTTTGTGGTTTCGGGGGTGCTATCGTCTTTCTTACACCCTGTGGCAAAGGATATTGCTAATGCAATTACTGTAAAAATAAAATAATGTTTCATATAAAGTTAATTAATATTTTACGGTTAAAGTGAGTTTTTATGTTTGATATAGTCCTTATAGGCTTCTCTCAGGGCATCGGCTTTGGTTTTGTGTGGGCTCTTAGTGCTCATATCATCAAAATACTGAAAAGATACTACTTTACTGACCTTTTTAATAGAAAGGGCTGTCTCTAATTGTTGTTTTACTCTATCGAAAGTGGCAGGCTCAAAAGGATACTCACCATTGGGCGAAGCAAAGGTTTCTAAATCACTCCAAAATACACCTTTATAGTTTTTGTTTTCTTCAAAGAGTCCGCGTTGTGTAGCCTCATAATAGCTTGCAAGGCGCTCAAGGGTTACGTGTTGTGCGCCTACGCCATCTTGCAACATTATAATTTGCAGGTTGCTTTTAGCTAATTCTGCCATAAAGTGTTGCAGTTGCTCAGGTGTGGAAAGTGAGCTATTCCAAAAGGCAGCGATAGACACAGGTTTGTTGTTCAATTGGTGCAAACGGCTGGAAATGCGATCTACAAATTGTTCTCTAAAAAGGCGTACTTTCTCATCGGTATTATAAACATTGGGCTCAGGCTCGTGCGGAATATACCAGCCTTTGAAAGCAGAATGTGTGCCAAACTGTGCTTGAATTTCTTCGGCTATGGCAATACAATAATTGGCTTGTGTTTGTAGCCATGCTACATCGGTTTGATGTTTCCAATAAGAATCATCAAAATGTAAACCTATATGCACCTCTATCCCCTTTCGCTGAGCAGATGCCAACACACGTTCAAGGGTGTGTTTGCTTTTGGTAGCGGTGAACGCATTTGCCGAATTGAACCAAGTGATATCGTTGGAAGGATTTTTGAATGCGGTATATTGCACAATAAGGGTATTCATTCCTAAATCTTTGATTTCGGTGAGGAGCTCATCCCATTGTGTTTCACTCCAATCGCCTTTGCCAAAGAGCTGCACAAAAGTACCTGTAAGGGTTTTTGGGGTTGTTTGCTGAGGATATACGCAAACTATTTCTTCGTTATTCTCTTTTTTACAAGCTATAAGGCTGAAAGTACAGAGCAGGATAAAGAGAAAGATTTTTTTCATAGGTGTTATTCTTTTGTAAATTCTCTGATTTTCAATTCACCGGATTGGGGGTCAAAAAAGGCATAGGTAAAGTAGTGTATCCAGTCACCGGTGTTGATATAGGTACTCCCCTCCCCTACTTTGATGGTCATTGGTAGGTGGCGATGGCCGAAGAGAAAATAGTCGTAATGCTGGGTCTCGAGTTTGCGCTTGCAATATTGTACGAGCCATTCGTTGTCTTCTCCCAAGAAATGTACATCTTCAGCCCCTGAGATGAGTTTGTTTTTCACCGAGAGGTATTGCGCCAATCGCACGCCTATATCGGGGTGTAGCCAGCGGAAAAGCCATTTGCAAAAGGGATTGGTAAAAACTTTTTTCATCCGCTTGTAGCCTTTATCACCAGGTCCTAAGCCATCGCCGTGCCCTATCAAAAAACGTTTGCCTGCACATTCTACTTCTAGCGGGTGATGATATACGGGAATGTTCAACTCGGTTTGGAAATAATCGTCCATCCACAAATCGTGGTTGCCTACAAAAAAGTAGATGGGAATACCACTGTCGCGCAGTTCTGCCAGCTTGCCCAAAGTACGTACAAAGCCTTTGGGGACAACTGTTTTGTACTCAAACCAAAAGTCGAAAAGGTCGCCGAGGAGGAAGATAGCTCCTGCATCGGCTTTGATTGTATTGAGCCATTGCACAAATTTAGCTTCACGCGGTTTGCTTTCGGCAGCAGTGGGCGCTCCGAGGTGATTATCGGAGGCGAAGTATATCTTTTTATCTTTGGGTAATTCTATAGATAACATTGGTTCTTTAATTTATCATCTATACAAAAAGTCCATTTCGTATAAATGAAGAATATGATATGGAAAAAAATGGCGTTTTTTTTCCACGTTACTAGTAATGTGGCAAAAAATGGCGTTTTTTTTCCACGTTATACTTTTTCTCTTTGGAGTACTTTTATCAAATTTTCGTTGATATAATAGTTTGACTTCCCTACTTTCAACTTACTAATCAACCCTATTTCAGCAATCGTATCTAAATAGTTTTGTGCAGTGCGTTTAGTTACATCTAAATCTGTTGCTAAAAACTCTATCTTAGTATATGGGTTTTTGAAGAGGTTGTTCAGTAAATCCTGACTGTATATCTTGGGTAGCTCACTGCGCAAGCGTTGCTTGGTTTGTTGCATCAGCGTTTTGATGTTTTGCACCATCTCAATAGTTTCAATAGCGGTTACTTCTACTCCTTTGAGTAAATACAAAATAAGCGTTTCCCAATCGCCTTGGGTTCTCACTCCTTGCAAAGCTTTGTAATAATCAGTTTTATGTTGAATGATATACCTACTCAGGTAAAGCACGGGCAGGTCAAGCAATCCTTGTAACACCAAATACAAAATATTGATGATACGCCCTGTACGACCATTGCCGTCATAGAAAGGGTGAATACTCTCAAACTGATAATGGATAATTGCCATTTTAGTAAGTGGGTCAAGTTCTGAAAACTCAGGGTCGTTGATAAACTTTTCGAGATTTGCCATTAAGTTGAGTATCTCGTCTTTATCTTGTGGTGGTGTATAGACTATCTCGTTATGGCTATTGACGAGCTTGGTGCCTGCTTGCGTTCTGAAGCCTGCCTTGTTAGCTTCAAGTTGCTCCTGAATCAACAATATATGCTTGTTGAGCAACAACCGTTCATTGCGCACAATCTCAAAACCCATTTTCAAGCCTTTGGCATAATTTAGTACCTCTTTGCTGGCTGGGTTGGTGTCAATCATAATGTTTTCCTTATAGAGGTCGTCGTGAGTGGTAACGATATTTTCAATCTCGCTACTGCTTTTTGCCTCTTGTAAGGAAAGAGTATTGATGAGGATTTGCTCATTAGGAATTGTTTTTACTACACCTTTCAGTTCAGCTAAATGCCTATGAGAGAGGGTGAGTTGTTTGAGTATCTCACGGGTTTCAATTTCTGGTGGAGGTGGTAATAAGGGTAATGTAAAATCTGTTTTCATTATCTTAATGATTCATCAGTTCAGAGAGGTCTTTTTCTAAAAACTCGGCATCAATATGAAGTTGATAAGATTGGGGGTTGAAATAGATGTTGACATAGCCTTGCACGTTGAGTTTGGCTTGCAATATATCGAGATCTATATTGACAAAATTAATCTCATACACTTCTATAGGGGTAGTACTTTTGTCGAAACAACGCAGGCGTGTGAGTATCATATTTTCTTTAGCTTCATCTTCAGTTAGTACAGCTTTAGCTGCCATTGCTCTGTATACTATTTTGGCTTTTCCGAAATTGCTATCGAAAGAAGTGTCATCCAACGCTTTCCAATCAAAAAAAGCGGGTACTTCTTTCACCTCACAATCATCGGCAGGAATGCGTTTTTCGCGCCAATATTTGCGAATTTCTTCTATAGAGATTTTTTTTGATTTTCTCTTTTTAGTCTTCTTTTTGATAAACCAAAAGAGTACTAATAAAGCTATTGCAATAATGATAATATTTTCCATAGTTTAATGTCTGTTTTGATATGTTAACTCCTAATTGATTGACGAATTTCAGAGATTTTTATTAAGATGGAAAGATCTAAACTCAAAAAAGAGGTATCAACATAGTAATTTCCGCGTTTTTCTGGGTCTATAAACACATCTATATAACCTTGTACGTTGAGTTTAGCTCTCACAGTAGCTGCATCATAATCAATAAGTGTTACACGGTAGGCTTTTGCGGGCGAAAAACTTTTGTCGTAACAACTCAACTTTACCAAATTTACATTCTCATCGGCTAACATTTGTTCGTGTAAATGATAGCCTATATGTTCATCTTTAATTTTTTGTAAGTCAAAAGTGGCTCTTTCATTTAATACATCACAATTCTCAGCATCAATACGCAAACGTTTCCAATGATCATAGATGTATTTTTCTTCTTCTAAGCTCTTATTATTGTTAAAACGCTTGCGCAGGATAGCTTTAGCAGCTGCCTCATCTCGACTATCACGAGATACAAACATTTCTTTTAAGAAATCAAACCACCCCATAGCTTTAGTCTTTATTTATTTTATTTATTATCTGAAGCAAACCATTCGGCATAGGAACTTTCGGTTTCGCAAAGGCGTACCGAAAAGAGTGCTACTCCAGCGGGTAGTTGGTAGGCAATACGCTGGGCAAAGTCGGTTACGAGGTTTTCGCTGGTAGGTTGATAAGGCACCGTGATAATGCGATGCCCCTTGGCGCGCAGTTCATCGGCTAAGGCTTTGTGAGGAGAGAGTTCGTTGAAAACCATTGCGTGGTCGAAAGCATCGATAATTTGCTCCTGCACGATACGTTTGAGGTCACCAAAATCGATAACCATACCATTTTTCACGTTGTTAGGATTGTTGATAGGTTCGCCTATCACCGTTACGTAGAGTTTATAGCTGTGCCCGTGCAGGTTTTTGCACTTGCCGTCATAGCCAAAGAGCGCGTGCCCTGCTTCAAAGTCGAATTTTTTAGTAATGCGAATCATAATAATTGACAATTAACAATGACTCATTAACAATTAACAATTGATAATGAATCATTATTTTGGTGCAAATGTAGTGAATAATTAGAGAATTAGCAAAATTATTCGTACTTTTGCCCCATATTTTTATAAAAATCAATTCCGATGAAAAAATTTTTATTCAGTGTCGCAGCAATGGCAATGCTTGTAGGTTGTGGTAGTAAAGACGATGATACTCCTCCTAATGGCGGTAATGGTAGTACTACCCCTACTACCCAAAGTGACTATTTGCCTACTAAAAAAGTAAAAACAATTACTTGTAAATCTATCATAGTGGAAATAGACTATACAGGTGGTGCTCCTGCCCCTTCTCTTGAAAGTGCGTTAGAACCCTCTCTCAACGGTCAAAAATTTGTAGCAAATACTTTGAACTTTTCTTATGAATACGATGAAAAAGGAAGAATCAAAAAGATTACTAGAAAGGAAGAGGGCAAAAGTGATAATGTAAAAACATTTACTTATGGAGCTAACTCTGTGAAAATAACTTTTCCTAATGAAGATACAGGAGGTATAGAAAATCAAGAAGTGGGACTCAACGCTGCTGGTAATATGTTAGGTTTAGGAACTTACGACAGTAACCAACGATTGACAAAAGGTTCTAGAGGTGATTTTGAGTGGACAAATGACAATCTGACTAAGATTAGTGAAAAGAGAAATTGGAGGGGCAAAGTTACCACGGTTGCAAATCAGCTTTCTTATAACAACAACTTGAACAAAAATAAGTTTTTGTTGTACAACTTTGAAGGGGATGCTGTGACTAGTTATGCTCAATATTTCGATTTTCAAATAGGCTGGATACAAGGAGTGGCTCCTAAGAACTTGTTACAACAAATGGTTTTAACAGAAGATGGCACTGTTTTAAATTATACTTATAACTATACTTATACTTTTGATACTGATGGTTTTATAAAGACTATCAACGAAACCCGAAATGCAAGAGCTGGTAGTAATACAGGTCTTGGAGTTGTTACTGATGCTGATTATTTAACAAAATTAACAACTCTTATCACTAACATTCAAAATGGTACTGAGAAGAGCAAAAAGTACCAATTGGTAAGTGATAAAAGTGATGAAAAAGTGTTTGATATTATTATCCCTATAAAAGTGGAGAAAGATAAGAATGGTAAAACTATCGACTTAACAGTGAATAAAGTAGCTCGCCACACTTTCAAATTTAAAACTGAAAATGGAGCACAAGTAGTAGATAATATTCGTGTTGAAATTAGCTATAACAGTGATATGACTACTACTTATCAGTTGAATTACTAATATTTGCAATACACAAATAATGAAAAAAGCGACTCGAAAATGAGTCGCTTTTTTGTTGCAAAATTACGAATAAAAAGCAAAACTACAAAAAA
>NZ_KB291460.1:0-1187 GCF_000318295.1 Capnocytophaga sp. oral taxon 326 str. F0382 | reverse complement strand
ATATGGGATGTGGGATAAAATGGAAAAAATGAACCTAAAGAAATATGGAGTTAGTGGGAATACAAGTCTACAAGAAGATTTATTGTATTTTTATAATGACAAAGAATTACAATTTGGTGTTTTAGACATTAACACCAAGGAAATTATCTATGTTTCAGAGCCTATTGCTGTAGTGGAAAGAGATGATAGTTTTACTCGCCTTAGAGATTTAAAAGTCTCAGAAAATAAGGTGTATATCTTAGATAGTAATCATACGTTGCATATTTTTGAAAGAGAAGAATAGTTTTTGTTTTATCATACTAATTTTATTACTTTTACTTTCATTTAAAAGCATAGAAAAAACCCTAAAAAATATACGCCTGATTAGTTATAACAGTGAAACTTGGAGCAAAATAGCTAATGATAAAGGGTTTATCAAGCAATTTGAAAGTTATTTACAAGAAGTTGACGAAATAAAAGATTTAGCTTATGTGATCAACAGTAATAAAGCTAATATAAATGAGGTAAAACAAGCTTTTAAAGAAGTGTTTAAACGTAATAGTGATGAAATTTTAAAGTTTATGAATCCTAAACTAAAGGAAAGTTTAGGTATTATAAATCCTAATGATAAAGTAAGATTAGAAAAGTTGATAAACGATACAAATTCAGCACTCTATAACTTTATAAAAACACAATAAAATGTTTAAACTAATTTCTAAAATAGATAATGTAAGAGATTATGTTATCTATAAGGGCAAACCTTATTACATCAATACATCACACGAATTCCAATGTGGCGAAAAAAAACAAATGCTTTACAAAACGCCACTAAGTCCGCTTGCTACTTTTAATGGTAAATTCTATTGTAGTGAGTGGGAGAATAATTATAAAATCTTTGACGAAAATTTAGAATTAGTAGAAGAGGGTAAAGACAAAGGTTTTTTGTATTTATCTAAAGAGTATTTGGAAACTTATTTTTTAGATGAACAGCAAAAAATATTCATTACAGCTCTTTTGGATAGAGAAGGGAATCTTATGGTATTGGGAGATATAGATCGATCTGCCATAAGTGTTTTCTCAAATGAATATATATACATATATATAAAAAATGATAAAACATCTATCAGAGCCTTTTCTATTCAAAAGAAAGAACATCTATGGGAGTTTCCTCTTTCTTCTCTTGGTAAAGGTAAAGATTACAATACAGA
>NZ_KB291459.1:0-6569 GCF_000318295.1 Capnocytophaga sp. oral taxon 326 str. F0382 | reverse complement strand
TTAATAATTACTTACGTCGAACTCACGTTAAATAGACAAATTAATGCCCGTGCAGCTCGCACTAAATTGACAAATTAGAATTATGGCAAAAATACTTATCATAGAAGACGAATCGGCTATTCGCCGTGTGCTCAGCAAAATATTAGTAGAAGAAAGCAAAGAGTACGAAGTAGAAGAGGCAGTTGATGGCATCGAAGGCGTAGAGAAACTCAAAAAAGAGGACTACGACTTGGTACTTTGCGACATCAAAATGCCTAAAATGGACGGTATGGAGGTACTCACCGAGATTAAGAAGGTGAAACCTGAAATCCCTTTTGTAATGATTTCTGGTCACGGCGACCTTGAGACAGCTGTAAATGCAATGCGTCTTGGGGCTTACGACTATATCTCAAAACCACCCGATTTGAACCGCTTGCTCAATACAGTACGCAATGCTCTCGATAAGAAGAAGTTAGTAGTAGAGAATAAACACCTCAAAAAGAAGGTGAGCAAGAGCTATGAGATGATAGGAGAAAGTGCACCTTTGCAACAAATCCGTCAGATGATAGAAAAAGTAGCGCCTACTGAAGCTCGTGTGCTCATCACGGGTTCTAATGGTACAGGTAAAGAGTTGGTAGCTCACGCTATTCACTACCAGAGTGAGCGCAGTGAAGCCCCTATGATAGAGGTGAACTGTGCAGCTATCCCTTCAGAACTGATAGAAAGTGAACTCTTTGGGCATATCAAAGGGGCATTTACTTCAGCGGTAAAAGACCGTGCAGGTAAGTTTGAAGCTGCTAACAATGGTACGATTTTCTTAGATGAGATAGGTGATATGAGTCTCTCTGCACAAGCCAAAGTGTTGCGCGCTTTGCAAGAAAATAAGATTACCCGTGTAGGTAGCGATAAAGATATCAATGTAGATGTACGAGTGATAGCCGCAACCAATAAAGATTTGAAAAAAGAAATTGCCGAAGGTCGTTTCCGCGAGGATTTGTACCATCGTTTGGCAGTAATTCTTATTCGTGTACCTTCACTCAATGAAAGAAGAGATGATATCCCACTGCTTATCGATTATTTTTCAGTAAAAATAGCCGAAGAACAAGGTATTAGTCCTAAGAAATTTAGCAAAAAAGCGGTAGAACTCCTCCAAAAACAAGATTGGACAGGTAATATTCGCGAATTGCGCAATGTAGTAGAACGGCTTATCATCTTAGGAGGTAAAGAAATCTCAGAAGACGATGTCAAAGCTTTTGCAGGTAAATAATTGTGAGCTACACGAGTAGTTTTTATTTAGCAAAAGAATAGTATTGCAAATTTTGTTGAAGTTGTTTACATTTTGCGTCGCTACACTTTGCTAAAGTTCTCAATCGTTCGTGCGGATCGCACCTTTGGCAAAGTTGATTGTCTTGATAATCAATTACTTTTATAGTATGTTGTGTAGGGGCGTTTTGCAAACGCCCACACTAATAGAACTTTTTTGACACACTCTGAAAGGCTTGCACCTCAAATGAAAATTTCAATACGATGAAACAATTCTTATTAATCATATTTTTCTCTATAACTTTCTACAGTCAAGCTCAAACTATAAAAAGCAAGTTAGATTATTGCACTGTTTTTATTCCTAATGAAAAAGGATATCACTATTCAGAAGATGAGAAGAAATATTATGCTGTATTTCTGATTACGGAAAAAAAGTTGCAGAAAGATACACTTAAAATAGCTGTTTATTCAGAAACTCCTCCATTATACTTCGATGAACCTAAATGTAAACTAACACCTGCTTTAACAAAGAATTTAGAGAACTTGAGAAATGTAAAGATTCAATTGAATGAGCAATCTATTGTTATCGATACCACGTTTATAGAGTTTGGCATAGAGACTATGTATCCTGAAAAACTGATATATGAAAAAAAGAAAAGTGAAACGCTCTTAAAACTTACTTTTGGAAATTATACCTGGACTTCAGGAGGATATCATCGTTATGATATTTATCTTATCGCTAAAAACAATCAACTATCAGTAGCAAAAATAGTAGCTTTTTATTATTCAGCCGAATTTAAAAGTTATGGTAAAGAGAAAAATGAAGTAATATACCCTAAACCAACTAATAAAGTAAATTGAGAATTATAATGAAAATCGCCTTTACAGATTGTCCCCCTTCGGGATTGTCGGCAATTGCCGAGTAAGTGAGTCGGGGGCTTTATTACAACTCTTTTTTTACCTCTTATCTAAAATGAACAAAATAAAATCTTTTCTAAAACCCTTAAAAACCAAACGTTTCTGGAAAGTTACTGCTCTATTATCACTGTGGTTGCTCTTAGTAATCATTGCTTGTAACGTGCAGGTAACTAAAGAGACTAAAAACTTGTTGTACACTCAAGTTGCTGAGGTGCCTGCACATAAAGTAGGTTTGCTCTTAGGAACCAATCCTTATTTAAAAAGTGGTGCGCCCAACAAGTATTTTCTTTATAGAATAGAAGCAGCTGTGCAACTATATGAGGCAGGAAAAATTGAATATATTTTGGTCAGTGGCGACAATCATAGAAATGACTACAACGAGCCCGAAGAAATGAAAAGAGCCTTAATAAATAAGGGAATCCCCGAAGAACGCATTATCTTAGACTATGCAGGTTTCAGAACCTTAGACTCGGTAGTGCGAGCCAAAGATGTATTTGGCTATGATACATTTATTGTTATCTCACAACGTTTTCACAATGAGCGATCCCTTTTCTTGGCAAAGCACCACGGCATACAAGCTATTGGTTTTGATGCGCAAGATGTTACTGCCTACTACGGTTTTAAAACACGTGTACGCGAGTATTTAGCACGCACTAAACTCTTTGTAGACTTGTGGTTCGAGGTACAACCAAAATTCAAAAAGTAGCAAATTAACAAAAAAATATTATCTTTGCGCCCTTTCCTACCTCCCAACCTCTAAAACTCTCTAATCACTAACAACTAAAAATGGCTATAATAATAACTGATGATTGTATCAACTGTGGGGCTTGCGAACCCGAATGTCCTAACAATGCTATCTACGAAGGTGCTGATGATTGGCGCTATAGCGATGGTACAGCCTTAAAAGGACGTGTGGTATTACCGAGCGGATTGGAAGTAGATGCCGATGAGCCTCAACAAGCTATTAGCGATGATATTTATTTTATCATTGCCGATAAATGCACCGAGTGTATAGGTTTCCACGATGAACCTCAATGCGCTGCGGTGTGCCCTGTAGATTGTTGCGTGCCCGATGATGCCCACCAAGAAACAGAAGATGAACTCTATGCTAAAAAACGCTTTATTCACAACGAAGAAGCTTAGTTTGGCATAACATTTGACTTTATAAAGGTAAGATTTTTAATGTATTACCCTTATGAAAACAAATGTATCTTTAATGCTGTTATCAGCTTTGTTATTAGCGGCTTGTGGTAACCCCGAAGGTCACCGAAATTCAAGCAATTCAGCCAACCAGCTTCCACCTCCTGCACCTGCTACAACAGTGGAAGAACTTACAGCGAACAAAATGGCTTCGCCTGAAACACCACCTCCGCCACCCCCACCACCTGCGTATGATGCTGTAGTAGAAGAAATGGAAATTGCCAATTCTGAAGAACCTTCTCAACAGCAACCGCGTAGTAATGAAACCTACAAAGAGATTTCTGAAAATCCATTTGTAGCAGTAGCGCAACAACCCGTTACCACTTTTTCTGCCGATGTAGACCGCGCTTCGTATGCTAATTTGCGTCGTATGTTAGGTTATGGTCAGTTACCTCCTAAAGATGCCATTCGCATAGAGGAGATGATAAACTACTTCGATTACGACTATCCTGCACCTACTAAGGAGGCTACTTCTCCTTTGCGCGTGACCCCCGAATTAGCTCCTACACCTTGGAATCCTAAGCATTTGCTATTGCGCATTGGTTTGCAAGCTAAAAAATTGGATTTGGCTCAAGCTCCACCTTCTAATATTGTTTTCCTAATTGATGTATCGGGCTCAATGGATGAGCCTAACAAGCTCCCTTTGCTAAAATCTTCATTCAAACTCTTGCTCACTCAGCTCAAACCTACCGACAGAGTGGCGATTGTAACTTATGCCAGCGGTACAAAAGTAGCCCTTTCGTCTACTCCTGTAAAAGAGAGACAAAAAATAGAAAAAGTACTTGATAATCTGTATGCAAGTGGTTCTACGTCAGGTAGTAGTGGTATTCAGTTAGCTTACAAAGAAGCTCAAAAAAACTTCATTAAAAATGGTAATAACCGTATTATTTTAGCTACTGATGGCGATTTCAATGTGGGGATTAGTAATCCAAGAGAGTTAGAAAAATTCATTGAAAAACAGCGCGAAAGTGGTATTTATATGTCAGTTTTAGGTTTTGGTATGGGTAATTACCGCGATGATATGGCTGAAACCATAGCCGATAAAGGCAATGGTAATTACGCTTATATCGATGATCTTACCGAAGCTAAAAAAGTATTGGTAAACGAGTTTAGCGGTACGCTTTTCGCCGTAGCCAAAGATGTGAAACTGCAAATCGAGTTCAACCCTAAATACGTGAAAGAGTATAAGCTCATAGGTTATGAAAACCGTATACTTGCTAATGAGGATTTTACTGATGATAAGAAAGATGCAGGTGAAATAGGCGCAGGGCATACTGTTACAGCCCTCTATGAACTCATTCCATCGGAAGGTAAAGTGGCTCAAAATCTCCGCTACCAAACAAAAGAACTCAACGAAAAAGGTAAAGGCAATGAGTTAGGATTCCTCAAAATACGTTATAAAGACCCTAAGGTAAAAGATGCTAAAAGTGTAGAAGTAACCGAACCTTTGTTATTTGCTAAGAAATCTTTAAATGAGACTTCTGTAGATTTTCGCTTTGCAGCCAGTGTAGCCGAGTTTGGTATTCTCTTGCGCGGCAATAGCAATAAAGCCCAAGCTACTTATGACCAAGTAGTAGAATTAGCTAATGGTGCTATAGGCAAAGATGAAGAAGGCTATCGCAAAGAATTTGTGCGCTTGGTAAAAAGTGCAAAATTGTTGGCTAAATAGTAAAAAAATACTATATTTGCCCCGTGCTTTAAAAAAAAGTTTTTATGAAAAAAGAAGTAACTGATGTATTAGTAATAGGCGCAGGACCTTCAGGTTGTGTGTCAGCTGCCTATTTGCATAACAATGGCGTAAAAGTACGCGTAGTAGAAAAAACTAAATTTCCGCGTTTGGTAGTAGGGGAGAGCCTTATTCCACGTGTGATGGATCATTTTGACGAAGCAGGACTTTTGCCTGCCTTGGAAGCCCAAAAATACGAAGTAAAATGGGGCGCCCGTTTTATCCGTGGTGAACAAGTATGCCAATTTGATTTTGGTAAGAAATACGGCAAAGGTTGGGATTGGACGTGGCAAGTACCTCGCGCCGATTTCGATAATGTTTTGGCTCAAGAAATCATCCACAAAGGCGTACCTCTTAGTTTTGAAACCGAAGTTACGAACGTGCAGTTCTTTGATGATCATCAAGTTACTACCGTAAAAGACAAGAACGGGGAAGTATATGAAATCACCTCTAAATTCGTCATTGATGCTAGTGGTTACGGACGTGTATTGCCTCGCTTGTTAGACTTAAATTCTCCTTCTAAATTAGACGATCACTCGGCTATATTCACCCATATCAAAGAAGATAAGGTACGTCCTGAAGGAGAAGAAGGCACACTCATTTCTTTTGATATTTTAGAAAGAGAAGTATGGCTCTGGGTGATTCCTTTCTCTAATGGCAATACCAGTGTAGGGGTTGTAGGACCTACCCACTACATCAATAGTCTATCAGCTTCTGGCAATACTACTGAAGCTTTGCGCAAGGCTATCGTAACCTCAGATTTTTACAGAGAGCGCTTCCAGCATTCCGATTTTCTATTTGAACCTAACAAGATACAAAGCTACTCTTGTTCAGTGAAAAAACTCTTTGGCAATGGCTTTGTACTCACTGGTAATAGTACCGAGTTCTTAGACCCTGTATTCTCATCAGGAGTAGCTTTTGCAACTGAATCGGGTATGTTAGCAGCCAAATTGGTAAAACGCGAACTTGCCGGAGAAAAAGTAGATTGGCAAAAAGAATACACCGACTATATGCAACGTGGTATTGATGTATTCACTTCTTATGTAAGAGAGTGGTATACAGGTAATTTGCAAACACTCTTCTTCCATCAACCTGCTAATGAGGATGTAAAAGAAAAAATCTGTGCTGTATTAGCGGGTTATGTATGGGATACCACCAATCCGTTTGTAACCAAACATAAGCATATCATCGAAAATATGGCGTACGCTATCAACAACGGCTTAGGAATGAAAGAAGCGTAAAAGCACTTTAAACACGCTCAAAAAAGCTACCCCAAAATCTAAAAATCGCTTTTGTATCGCTACACTTTGCCAAAGTCCTTAGACTTCGATATATAAGTATATGAATATGATTTATGTAGGGGCGTTTTGCAAACGCCCCTATAAAATAACATTAGTTTGATATAAAAAATATTGATTTTACAGCTTTGTATTATAATATATTCACAAAAAACGTGTTTAAACTTTTTTGAGGAACTTGGAGA
>NZ_KB291458.1:0-1564 GCF_000318295.1 Capnocytophaga sp. oral taxon 326 str. F0382 | reverse complement strand
CTCTATCACCTCGGCCGAAGCTTCAGTGTACTATCAAAGCTATAACTGCTCCTTTAACGTACTATTCCGTCAGTACGCGGTAGTTATCTCGTTCCGTCACTTTTATCAGATTAATGGTACAGGAATATTAACCTGTTGTACATCCACTTCCCCTGCTCGGGTGCGCGTTAGTCCCCGACTAACCCTCAGCTGATTAGCATAGCTGAGGAAACCTTGATCTTTCGGCGGGCAGGTTTCTCGCCTGCCTTATCGTTACTTATGCCTACATTTTCTTTTCTATCAGCTCCACTATGGCTCACGCCTTTAGCTTCCACGCCTATAGAATGCTCCCCTACCGGTATATACTAATGTATAACCCCATAGCTTCGGTAATATGCTTATGCCCGTTTATTATCCATGCCCAACCGCTCGACTAGTGAGCTGTTACGCACTCTTTAAATGTATGGCTGCTTCCAAGCCAACATCCTAGCTGTCAGTGCAGTCAGACCGCGTTTGGTCAACTTAGCATATATTTGGGGACCTTAGCTGATGGTCCGGGTTCTTTCCCTTTAGGATATGGACCTTAGCACCCATACCCTCACTGCTGATGAGCATTTAATAGCATTCGGAGTTTGTCAGGAATTGGTAGGCGATGAAACCCCCGCATCCAATCAGTAGCTCTACCTCTATTAAACTCACTTCAACGCTGCACCTAAATGCATTTCGGGGAGTACGAGCTATTTCCCAGTTTGATTGGCCTTTCACCCCTACCCTCAGGTCATCCGAAGTCTTTTCAACGACAACCAGTTCGGTCCTCCACGCTGTGTTACCAGCGCTTCAACCTGCCCAAGGGTAGATCACCAGGTTTCGCGTCTACTACTACCAACTATTTGCGCCCTTTTCAGACTCTCTTTCGATGCGGATTCGTATCTGAAATACTTATCCTCGCTGGTAACAGTAACTCGTAGGCTCATTATGCAAAAGGCACGCTGTCACAGCCGTAGCTGCTCCAACCGCTTGTAAGCGTATGGTTTCAGGGGCTATTTCACTCCGTTATTCACGGTTCTTTTCACCTTTCCCTCACGGTACTAGTTCACTATCGGTCTCTCAGGAGTATTTAGCCTTACCGGATGGTCCCGGCGGATTCAGTCAAGGTTCCACGTGCCCCGACCTACTCAGGATTCCCTTAAGGTTTATATCGCTGTGCCTATACGAGACTTTCACTCTCTATTGTGTGTCTTTCCAAACACTTCTAATCCAGCTCTACAACCTATATTAGGGTCCTACTACCCCCGCATTGCCGTAACAATACGGGTTTGGGCTGTTCCCATTTCGCTCGCCACTACTTTGGGAATCACTTTTGTTTTCTTCTCCTCCGCCTACTAAGATGTTTCAGTTCAGCGGGTTTGCTCACCTTTACGGTGTAGTACATCTTCAATGTACTGGGTTGCCCCATTCGGATATTTGCGTATCATCTCGTATGTGCCAATACACGCAACTTTTCGCAGCTTATCACGTCCTTCTTCGCCTCTGAGAGCCTAGGCATCCCCCATACGCCCTTACATAACTTTTCGCGCTTGTAGTT
>NZ_KB291457.1:0-65114 GCF_000318295.1 Capnocytophaga sp. oral taxon 326 str. F0382 | reverse complement strand
ATTTTAACATTTCTTTGATAAACACTAATGATATTTTTTCTTATATTACAAAAATATCACTTCAAGCCGTCACACGCGGTGAAAACGAAAAGCAAAACTATTTTAACTCATCACGTGCGGTGAAAACAAAAAGCAAAATGGCTTTACATCGTCGGCATTGGTGAACAACAAAAACAAAACTACTTTAAGCCGTCACAATCGATAGCGAAAAAAACAAAATAATTTTGAAATTTTTACACTACAAAATGAAACAGAATGATATTTTTTATTACTTTTGCCAAAAATAGTCGTGTAAAATCAATTCAATATTTATATTAGTAAGATATGAAAACACCCAAATTAGTAGTGTTGCACACCGCAAACCTACACAACGCAGAATTTAGTCAGTTTATTGCCCGCTTTTTTGAAGATTTTTGAGCAGGAAACTTCCAACACGGCATTCAATGATCTTTTTTCTCATCGTTCGCTTAAAGACCTTCAAAAAGAAGTGTATAGCGTAAAAGGATTGCGAAAAGAGCTCACCGATATTTACCAAAAACTTTCGGCTTACATCAATGCCAATGCACAAGTAAAATCCGATGAGTTTTTTGTAAAAACCCTCGAGGTGCTCAACAACAGCCGTAAATACTACGCCGATGTATTGGCACGTCGTAAGGCAGGAGGAAAAGTTCTCTCCGAACCACTAAAAGAGGAAGGGAAGTAGTGTAGAAGAACGATACAAGTTAATATAAAGTTACTTTCGAGTTACAAACTTTGCCAATGTTTAAAACATTGGCAAAGTTGTTAAACATTTCTTTTCTTTATCTTTTTCAAGATAAAGAAGCATTGCAATGCTAATTTTACTTATCAATAATTTATTCGTAACTTTGTAAAAACAATTTGATATGTCAGTAATAACCCTATTAGAAAAGGCGCAGCGTATCAACAATGCGATGCCCGCACGTATGGCTCAGCGTCCGCAGGTGAGCGAAACCGTAATCCCCGAAAAGGAATTTATCACTGTAAAGCAAGCGAAGGAAAAATTTAAAATTCCTATCTATCTGAATGACGACGACAAACTATTGCTCCTCAAAGGCGATGTACTGGTGAAAGGCAACATCACCCGCCAATGGACGGAAGACCTTATGGAAGGCTTACACTGGGAAGGCGATGCTTATGGTATCTTTATCGATGGAAATCTTACCGTTGCAGGTGATATTCTAGACGATAATTACTTGCATCTAAGGGTATCGGGCAACGTGATTTGCGATTATCTCTTTACCTATAACGGTGCTATCTTCATAATGAAAGACCTTTATACTACCTTTGGGCTGTATGGCGAGTATAATGATGGTATGCTTGATGTATTAGGCAATACCAATGCGCCGTATTTCGTAGAAGGTGGACACTATATGCCCGACGAAAGTAAGGTTACTGAGTTTATATCCGTAGAAGCCGAAAACGAAACTGAACAAGAGGATTGCTATCTTCACGACCCTGAAACAGGCTATTTGGAAGAGAGCTGGAAACTCCTCAGACCAGAAGTATGGGAAGAAAATGAGCTTTTCTCTTATTTTTCTGTCAATCGTTTCTTTCAGTTGGTAAAAAACGGAGAAAATCCACTTATCAGCGTAGATACTTATAAAAAATAATTGTTATGAACCTCTCTAACCTTCCCTATCGAACTACTTCTTATGACGAGATTGCCGATGAGCTACCTGAGTCGTCTCTCTACAAAGAGCATTATGACACTCGTTGGCGAAATCGCGTAATCGTGATTGACGGCGACTGGATTTTGGACGAACCTTTAGATTTAGACGCTGTCGATGAGCTTTCTCCTTACTACAACCCCGATGACTACGATTCTTTGCCCCTTTTTATCCTCGTAAAAGGCAATATACAGGCTACGAATATCTACAATGGTGAGATAGAAGGTTCTTGCGGATTAGTGGTTTTGGGCAATCTCACTGCCGAAAACATAGTGGTTGGCGGGCAAGAGATTTTCGTAGGCGGTGATTTGTGCGTTTCGGGATTCTATTGGGGCGATTACAATCACGGAAGCCTTACCGTGATGGGGCATATCAGCATTTACGTGTTCTTGGAAACTGATTACAATCACGATAACAAGCGTTTTGAAGAAAGACGCAATGCCGATATTACCGAATACCTCACCGATGATGATTACGAAGGGCTTTTGTTAGGGGAAAAGCTCGTTTTGTACTTAAAACGCGAATTTTCTTTTGCGTTAGACGATATTTTAAAGATAGATTATATCCCTTGGAGCTGGAAATGCTGGATAAACGATGATATATTCCCTGCTTTAGCCAAAGGTGAAACTATATTCGTAAGCCCTGAAGAAACACAAAAACGTCGCGATGAAATAAGTAAAAAACAAGTACATCTGTTTCCTAATACCGATATTTCGATAGAGAATTTACTTCGTTTTACCTATCCGCCCCTCTTCTCGCTTGTATGTAAACCTGACAAAAATAATAATCCGCGTTTTGAAATGTGGGACGACAATGATGTATTTTACCGCGTCCTTTACGACCCTGATTACGATGCTCATTCTGTTTTTATTCAAAACGATGAAGAATATGGTGTGCTTGCCCAAGTATATAAAGGTGAGTTGCACACCTCAATCAATACTTTTACTGATGAGGGAGTGATTGATATGACTGCAACATCACATCCCGCACATTTTGCGTTCTTAGAAAAAGAGTTTGCTTACTTTTGCAGGCGTTATGAAGAGCTCATCAACAGTCGCATCTACTATCTTTCAAAAGTGAATGAGGTAAACTTCAAGTCACTTTTAACTAATGAAAGACTTCAAGATTTCTACGCACAAAAAGGAAAGAATACTGAGGGTTATGTAACACTTCAAAAAGATGATTTCATACTAAAAGTAAGTAACGAAGAGACAACTTCTGCGAGAATTAGTCTCGGTGAGCACAGCAAATACAATGAGGACGGTTCTGTTGCTTATCTGTACTTTCATTATGAGTGGGACGCAGAAAGAAATTGCGTGCTACTCATCAACGAAGACGAAAACGGCGAGGAATATGAATTGAATTTTGGCAATATCCCTCGATATTATCGCGCAATGATATATTTCAGGAAGTTGCAACTATTATTTCCACCTGTGGAGGAGCAAAGCACTAATGTAATATAATTTCCCGAAGGAAGATTTTGACAATATCAACAAAGATTAAGGATACAAATAGCATTTAAAATTGAACTATTATGAAAGCATTTATTTTTTGGCTAATACTTGGGATATTCTCAGTGCACGCACAGCAATATCAATTGGATAGTATAAACCATATAGGTTATAGGGTAGATTCGCTCAGTAGTGCCTATCAAGTTACAGATTGGCAACATTATAACGCTAAAAAACATTTATTAGTAGTAGGCGATAACCACATTTTCCCCCATCGTTACGCTACCAAAACTGTTATTAAGAATGACAAAGAAGGCAATGAGATTTATAATGTTTTTTACCGCCAAGATTCTTTGAGTAAAAGATGGATAGCAATCCAGAAAGATGAGACTAAGAAAACGAAAAATAAACTCATCAGTATTACTTACCTCAATGAAAATGGCAAAAAGCTATCCCCCAGTAGCAAACGCATTAACAATATAAGAGGTCACACCACCGAAACTGTGTATTACAAATATCTCAATAAGCGTTGGTTTAGAGATAATCGCAATACTTATACCGAGAATGAAAAAGGACGTACAATGCTTTCTGTTGATGAAGTTTGGGATAGTGACATCCAGCAGTGGCAAGGCGACAAGAAAATTGTACGAAAGTTTGAGAATGATACCCTCCTTAAAGAAGAGATTACTTATACTTTTGGGAATAATGAGTGGTATGAAGACGAAAAAACAGAATATATTGACCCTAATGAGAATGAAAGAACCTCTATACAGTATGTTTATAAAGAGGATGGGTGGCTACCTACGCAAAAAATCACTTATACAGAAGATAAGACAAACAGAATTTTCACTAATATAGTACAAGTTTGGGAGAAAGAACAAAACAAATGGCAGAATCAGAGTAGACTCACTGATATATTGGGCGAAAACAACCAGAGTACCTCTATTACTTCAGAGAATTGGAATAAAAAGACCCAAACATACGAGATATACTACACTAATAAGTACCGCTACAACAAAAACAATGAGCTTATTGAGTATTTATTCATCAAACCAAACGAAGAAGAAGGGAGAAGCATTTTTGAGTATGACCGCGAGGGCAATCTGCTGAAAGAAACGAGATATAAACGCACTTCATCAGCGCAAGAATGGCAACCTACTGACCTTATTGAAAATACGCTATCCTCTATTTTATTTAAGGATATTTTAGATAAAGGATTTTTAAGCAATTCGGCGGGAAGAATAGGCAAAAAAGCCCTCAGTGAACAAAAACTCTACCGATATATAGATGGCAAACATTTGCTTTACAGTCATAAAAAGTTTTATTACTCTAAAAGGTAATTTGTATATTAGAAATACCCTACACTTTACATTCCGTAAAGTATAGGGTATTAACATAACCAATTACAGGGTATCAGCATACCCTTCCATTAACCATATTAGAAAAAGAATCTTTCTTTTTCTCCTTTTTCGTTCAGGAATTCTAACGAGTTGCGATTGCGTGAAGAAAGATTAGACATTATATTTTTCAATTCATCTACATCTTTAATGGTTTTTCCATTCACTGAAAGCAACACTTTTCCTACTATATTGATATTGTTGTACTCATAAAACTGACCTGCAGCGGTAACCTTCACACCGTTTTTAGTTTTAAAACGTTTTTGGTCGGCTTCTGAAAGGTTTTTCACTTCCAAACCTAAGGATTGTATTACATAAGTAGTATTTTTCTTAAGTGTGATATTGGCAGTGCGTTCTTTACCTTCGCGTACATAAGTTACTTTTAGCATATCGCCAGGACGTTTAGAAGCGATGTGACCACTAAGGTCAGAGTATTTATGTATCTTCACATTATCGATTTGTTTGATAATGTCACCTTTTTTAAGACCGGCAGCTCCTGCTCCTGAGTCATCATCTACAGAATCCACATAGAATCCTTCAGTTTCTTTGACGTTGAGTTTTTTGGCTACTTCAGAGTCTAATCCTTGTCCGCGTACGCCCATCACCCCACGTTGTACATTTCCGTATTCTATCAAATCTTCTACCACTTTTTTAGCGATATTGCTAGGCACAGCAAATGAGTAGCCCATATATACCCCTGTAGTAGATGAGATTGCGGTATTGATACCAATGAGGTCGCCATTGAGGTTTACCAAAGCTCCCCCACTGTTTCCCATATTCACCACAGCATCGGTTTGTATAAACGATTCTATTTTATCACTACCGCGCTCGCTGATGTTACGTGCTTTTGCACTGATGATTCCGGCAGTAACGGTAGAATTCAAGTTGAAAGGATTCCCTACTGCGAGTACCCATTCGCCTACTTGCGTATTATCGGAGTCCGCAAAGGTGAGGAAAGGTAGTTTTTCGTCGGCTTCTATTTTTAGTAAGGCAATATCGGAAGCGGCATCTGTACCTATGAGTTTAGCTGTATAAGTTTTATTGTTGTTAAGGGTAACCTCCAAAGTAGTAGCATTGGCAATCACGTGATTATTGGTTACTATATAGCCATCGGGAGTAATGATAACGCCAGAGCCTGTACCTACTTGGGTCTGTTCGCCTCCCCCATTACCGTAAAAAAGGTCGAAGATAGAAGTAACGCCTCCTTGTGATTTTACAGTGTTCTTTACGTGCACTACGCTATTCACCGTTTTGTTAGCCGCTTCTACAAAGTTGGTTTCGCCTGCTACCGTTCTTTCAGGGGTAGTGTGATTAGTTTGTACCAAAGCGGGACGTGAGAGCAAATCAAGTGCCTCTTGTTTGGCGTCGTGTTTATCTATAAAGAGTTTATACCCTCCTAAGGTCATAGCTCCGCCGAGGAAGGCAGTAGCTATCATTGTTGCGTAATTCTTCATCATATTTTTTGTTTTACTAATTTGTTTTATATCGTAAGACGAATAGGCAACAACTGTGCCATTTTAATGGCTAATAATAAGAGCTTCTTTAATCTTTTATGTTTCAAAACAAAATTAGATTGTGAATAAACAAGAGTGTTTTTTTGAGGAAGGCATAAAACCTCTCTAACATAATACAATTTAAAATTAATTGATTATCAATACAATCAACTTTTTATAGATATAATCTGTACAAACAAAAAACTTCGATAGAATGTAGTGAAGTAAGTGTTATTTTGAGACTTTTCGGATAACTCTTCAAGAATATTCGTACTGATTTTTATATTAAATCTCACACCAATTTTAATGCGTTTTTTCAATTATCAATTATCTAGTTGTATACATACAGATTAACAACTTTTACTGCTATATTTCGCGAAATAGACACATCAATATAATTAATTATTTAACTAAACTATTATTGATAGCCTTAAAAACTTCACTGTTTTGATGAGGCACACAGTCCTGTACCCAATACCACCAAAAATAACCGCCCACGTAGTTCTTTACATATTTAGGCATCGAATAATAGTGCTTAGCTCTTTGTACTTTACTTTGTACAGAGTACTTCTTATAGTCGTTATTGCCACATTCCCCTATGCCTAATTTAACATTTGGAAAGATAGCTTCTAAATTGTTAAATACATTTTGCCAATTAGGTTGGTAATCATCGTTATCATCTTCGTAATAGCTTACTAACACATAATCCAATTGTTTTTTCATATCTTCAGGAATATATTTTTTTAGCCAATCTTCCATTGTTACTTTTTGGTCATCAGGTTTAAAATAGTAGCTCACAAGCACTGTTTTTGCTTTTTTACTGTGGATAAACTTATAAGCACCATAGGCTTTATTGGCAATAAACTGAGGGTCGTCACCCAACCAACCTTCTCCGTTAATTTCATTGCCCACTTCCCAAAAATCTGTATATGCCGATAGCTCTTCATACGAATCCTGAAATCTCTTTACATAACTATCTACGTTAGTGTATTTTTTCATATCTTCGGAATCGGCAGGTGTTGCCATCACATAAGCTACTTGATGAATAGCCAAAAAAAGTGGTTTGTAATCTGCTATCGCTGTACCTTTAGACATCACTATACGTACCGTAGGTTTTATAGGCATTGCCTTGATAGCATTTACAATCTGTTGAACAGTAACTCTGGTTTTATCCCAACTGTCATCTATAGTAATACCATATAAATAGGTATTTGTAGGGGGATTAGGGTTTGATTGGGGAGCTTCATCATTACTTTTATGACAAGTTATAAAAATAATTGTCATACATAAAAATAATATTCTTTTCATTTTATTAATAATTTCATTCTGAGAAAGCAAAGATACTATTTTTTTAAAAACTATTCCTAAACAAATTATCTTATAATTTCAAAATCCATACTCACTTTCTATTTCATTTTTTTAACATACAAAATTATAAAGTATAACTCGCATTATAAAATCAACAACAAATATATTCAAAATATAGAAGATAATAATAGAAAAAGGCTGCTTCCGATGGGGAAGCAACCTTTTTCAAACTATGTCCTTTAAAGTCAAATTACAATTTAGGAGCACCAGCGAGGACGTCGGCACTTGCACCTTCAGCGAATTTTTTATCTTTGAAGTTTTGTACAAATGATTCAGCTAATTCTTTGAGTTTAGCGCTGAATTGAGCTTTGTCACTCCAAGTATTTTCTGGGTTCAAGATGCTTTGGTCAGAAACACCGTCGCAAGATTGAGGCACTTTGAATCCGAAGATAGGCAATTCTTTGTATTCAACGTTGTTAAGTTTGCCGGTAAGAGCCGCAGTGATAAGAGCGCGGGTATCTTTCAAGCTACATCTTTTCATTTTACCGTTGTAACCAGTGTTTACCAACCATACGTTTACGCCAGTTTCTTTGATTTTTTCAGCCAAACGTTTACCGTATTCAGCTGGGTGAAGAGGCATAAAGGCAGCTCCGAAGCAAGCAGAGAAAGTTTTTTGAGGAGTAGTGATACCTACCTCAGTACCGGCAACTTTAGAAGTATAACCAGAAACGAATTGGTAAGCAGCTTGTTCAGGAGTCAATTTAGAGATTGGAGGCAATACGCCGTAAGCATCGAAAGTAAGGAAGAAGATGTTTTTAGGATTGTGACCTATTGAACCAGGTTGGATATTTGCGATGTGGTAAATAGGATAAGAAACACGAGTGTTTTCAGTGATATCAGTGCGAGAGAAATCAACAACACCTTTATCATCCATAATTACGTTCTCAAGGATAGCGCCTTTTTTGATAGCACCGAAGATTTCAGGTTCTTTTTCAGCGGTAAGGTCAACTACTTTAGCATAACAACCACCTTCGAAGTTGAAAACGGTATTTTCAGGAGTCCAACCGTGTTCGTCGTCACCGATAAGGTGGCGGTTAGGGTCGGCAGAAAGGGTAGTTTTACCAGTACCAGAAAGGCCGAAGAAGATAGCAGTATCACCGTCTTTACCAACGTTAGCAGAACAGTGCATTGGCATAGTGTTGCGGAACACAGGCAATTCAAAGTTCATAGCAGAGAAGATACCTTTTTTAATTTCGCCGGTATAACCAGTACCACCGATTAGGGCGATTTTTTTAGTGAAGTTCAAGATAGCGAAGTTAGCTTGACGAGTACCATCTACAGCAGGGTCAGCTTCAAAACCAGGAGCGTTTACAACTAACCAATCTTCTTTGAAAGAAGGGAGTTCACTATCATCTATACGCAAGAACATATTGTAAGCAAAAAGGTTGCTCCAAGGAAGTTCAGTAATAGTACGGATATTGGTGCGGTATTTAGGGTCGGCGCAAACATAGCCATCGTGAACGTAAATTTCTTTACTTGAAAGATAAGCTACTACTTTTTCGTATAGTTTATCGAATTTTTCGGGTTCGAAAGGGATGTTGATACTACCCCACCATACGCGATCTTTGGTGATATCATCTTTTACGATGAAGCGGTCTTTAGGAGAACGACCTGTAAATTTACCTGTGTTGATAGCAATAGCTCCAGAAGAAGCTTCAACGCCTAATTTTTTGTCCAAAGTTTCTTGGTGAAGTTCGTCAGCAGACAATTGGTAACGAACATTAGCGTTTTTAATTCCGTATTTATCAACGGAAAGTGTTTTTGGTTTACTCATAATGTCTTAAATTTTTTATTTAAAATTCTATAATTTACTAACTTATGTTTTTTTTGATTTACACAGTAGGAAAGCTCTCTGAAAAACGCTGCAAATGTACGCAAAAAAAATGTAATGAACAAATATTTTTAACATTTTTTTTGCAAAAATGATGAGGAAGGAGTATCGCGGAGAAACTCTGAGAATTGCGGAGCGGTGGGAGGTGCGAGCCGCACGGGCAGGGATGGGAGCGGTGGGAACAATGGGAACAATGGGAGTGGTGGGAATGGTGGGAGGGGCAAGCCGCACGGGCAGGGATGGGAGGGATGGGAGGGATGGGAGAGATGGGAGGGGTGGGAATAGTGGGAATAGTGGGAGGGGTGGCGATTGTGTTGATTAATAGAATGATTAACTTTGGCAAAGGTCATAGCTTGATAAGCTATTAGAACCTTTGCCAAAGTGTGGTGATGCAAAAGGGGGTATATACAGAGGAAGGGTTATTTTTTGATGTAAAACCAGACTTCGTCGTTACGGGCACTAGTGAAGATGTAATAACCATTGTTTTGATCTTCTACCTTATAAGGACTATATTTTGCTAATTGCAACAATAGATTCTTTACATCGGAAAAGAAGTAGATGTAGTTATAATAGTCTTCTCCAATGTCTCTAAATAGGATTTCGACTTGATTAGGTTCGCCAGCTACCCCTACGAAATCGGCTTCGTAATAACAATTATAGCCACTTACATCGGCATATAGTTGAGAAACACTTGTGCCATCGTTTCCATTAGCCAATGGCATAAAATAAAGCGACTCGGACAGAACAAAATTAGCTCCATACTCACGTGCAATGGCTCTTTTTCTTCTATTGAAATAGTTTAATAAAATAGGTGATACCCATCCACTACTGAAGTTTATTTGATGAGTGTTATCAGTAGGAATGAAAGGGGAGGTTACAAAAGAGGTTGTAATCGTTCCATCGGGAGTGGTGAGTCCTGTTTTGGCATTGTTGATATAAAACTCACTGAAAGTAACACCATTGATGGTTACGGGTTCATAGAGTTTAAAGCCTTTTTCGGTCATTAGGAAAGCGCGTTGCTCATACTTTTGGTTGTTGTTGTACAAGAAAGCAATCTGTCTATAAGTAGGGAAAAATTTCAGGTTTACTTCTGTTCCGTTTACGCTGATAGGAGACAGTGCTTTGTTCTTTAGAGTATTTGTGTTTTCTCTCAGTTTGTTTAAGAAAGTTTCTCTGTCACCTTCTAATTTTCTGAGTGTCATCAGGTTGTTAGAGGTACGACCACGCAAGGTAAATACGCCATTTTCTTCTTTGAGGAAGATAAAAT
Organism: Capnocytophaga sp. oral taxon 326 str. F0382; assembly: GCF_000318295.1. Lineage (NCBI taxonomy): Bacteria > Pseudomonadati > Bacteroidota > Flavobacteriia > Flavobacteriales > Flavobacteriaceae > Capnocytophaga > Capnocytophaga sp. oral taxon 326. Next base: position 54,619 of record NZ_KB291457.1, on the reverse strand, counting down.
CTATATCGCCACCTCTTCCTTTAGGAAAGCAGTTGGATACAAAAGAAAAGTGATGTAATACCTTACTATAGGTGTCAAAACTCAAGGTAGGACCTTCTGTTATGGTATATCTGAAGTAAGAGGTGTCTTCGGTATTATCCTTTAAGACTTCAGAGGAGGCTGTTACCTTTCCATCGGCGAACTTCACGATATAGTTATAGCCACCGATACTGCGGTCGAAGCGGGGATAGTCTCTTTCGGTAGCAAAAACAGTAGGATTATAGGGGTATACCCAAAAGCCTACGTTGCTTTCGCCAGGGTAACTACTCAAGACCCAATAGGTATTAGGGGCTTCTAATTGGCTTTTGTACTTTTGAAGGATGCTATTGTTACGTTCGGAAGGTTTTTGAGAGAACACATCGTCTTCTTTGTAACTACAACTGATAAGCATCAATGTTGATAGTGCTATATATAGGTATTTTTTCATTTTAATCGTTGTTTAATATTGAAAAATCTTTTGCAGGCACGGCTACGCCATCGAAGGTTTTACCAGCTACATAAGGATAACGGCTGCGAATTTCGGCTCTAAACTCATCTAAATTGATGTTCCAAGTCTCAGACAGGTATTTTTTCATAATAGCTATCTTTTGTTCTAATTTTTGTTTGCCGGTATAGGTCTCGGTATCTCTTATTTTTACGTCGGCTTCTTTGAGTACTTCTTCCCAAACGCTAGCAGATTCGTAGCCTGTTATATCGCCATAATTCACAAATTTGGCTTTCCAAGCGGTGTACAAACTATCGTCGAAGCCATCACCATCGGTATCTAAGCTGCTATTGGTAGTGGCACAACCGCAATCCAAAGAGGCGTTGTAATAGACAATGTAACGGGCTAATAGTTCTACGAAATCTTCGTCGTGGTCGTAACTAGAATAAGCGGTGATGAATCCAGCTTTTAGGTAGTCGCGAGTGCTACCCCAATGGCTAAAGCAGTTTCCCCCTTGATAGTCGTTGAGCGATATTTTCTCGTAATCGGTAGTGTACTGTATTGACTGGTGCAAGGTATGTGAATTTTCGTGATAGAGAGTAGACAACAGGTTATCGTTCAGCCAGTAGATATTATTAGGCTGGATGTTGTTTATCTCGGTGAGGTGCACTTTTCTACCTACATTAGCAAGCCCTACGTTCTTAGAGCCATCACTATTGAAAGCAGGTTGCCCCAACAAGATGAGCATATTGAAGGAATGTTCCTTCAAGAAAGTTGTAGAAGTTATTTTTACATAGGGTTCTACAAATAAGTACTTAAACACATTGACGAACTGTACAGCCTTATCGTATTGGGTGGGAGTATAGGAGTACTCACGATTGATGAGCTTGTTATCTTCATACCTATACACTATCTCGATACTATAAGGGGTTGCTATATATTTATCTAAATATCTATCCAGCTCATTTTGAGGGTTTAAGGTAGAACCGTCACTCTCGGGTGTATCATCACTGAGTTTATCGTGGTTGCTACAACCTAAGAAGAAAAGAGCTGCACAAAGGGGATATAGTATTTTTTTCATACGTTGAGTTTTTATTTTTATTATCTTGGGTTTGCTTGCATTCCTGCACCAATAACGGCATCGGGTAGTTGTATGGTGCGTTTCAAATCGTCAGGAGGCAAGATGGCTTTGATGGTTGAGTTGTTTCGGTTTCTGTTGTCACGCTGATATCTGGCGACCTCTATATTATAACGGCGTATATCTTGCCAGCGCAATCCTTCGCCAAGGGTGAGGATACGGCGGCATTGTAATAGGTAGTGCAAGAGAGGTTCTTGAATACCATCGTTGGCAATGGCAAAAGATGGAGCGAGGCGTTTTTTTTGAGTTGCTCCATTATCGGTAGCGGTAGAGGAATAAGCCAAATTGTTGTAAAAGTCTACAATTTCTTGTTGGGTGAATTGGTTTTTAGAAGTATAACTTCCTATAGTAACATCTTTTTTGATGAATTTACCTGTCCACATATTGAGGTCGTTGATCGCACTTGCATATTGTTGCAGGTGTATTTTAGCTTCGGCACGTACCAAAAGAGTTTCATCGGTAGTGAAAGGGACAACGATGCTTTTTTTGACGGTAGTACCTTCTTCATTTTTAGCATTGAATTTAGGAAATTTATCGACTACTACCCCATCGGCACGGGCGCTGGTAGGGGTAAAAGGTTCGAAATAGTAATAGCCAAACGAGAAGTTGTTATTAGGTTGGCGTTGAGGATACCACAAGTTTGCAGTTACGAGTGTTTCCTCGCCGTTTGTGCGTTTGTTGTGTACAAAACGTGTATAGGGTGTAAAATAAGTTTCGGATATTTCGGAACTCACAGGCAAGAGCAACAAATTGGCATTGATTCGTTCATTGGTGTAATAAATGGCAAACCTACCGAATACTTTTCCTCCTGTTTTGCTTGCATCGGTGAAGTCGCTCCAATTGCGCAAGAGTCCTTCGGTAGTAGCATCGTTGGTGGAGAGCACTACATTGGCGGCATCTAAGGCTTTTTGCCATTGTTGGTAATACAAATAGAAGCGTGCCGCAAAAGCATAAGCTGCTTTTTTGTTGAAGTGGTATTTAGGTGTTTGGTAATAACTATCATTAATGAGAGGTAGGCCTGTGGTGAGGTCGGCATCTATTTTGGCATAGACCTCGGCTACCGTACCTCTTGCGTATTTTCTATTGAGTTCGCTTTCAGGTTGTAGCATATAAGGAATACCCAAATCGGTACTGCTACTATTGGGATTATAAGGTTTAGAAAAGAGGTTCACCAGCACAAAGTGAGCATAGGCGCGCGCTACTAAGGCTTCTCCTTTACAAGCGTTGAGTTCTGCTGAAGCGCTCATTTTTTCAATGGCTTCGAGCACGCTATTAGCCGTATTAATTGCTTGGTAGTGAGCTGTCCAAACATTCTGTAGTCCGTCGCTATTATTATATTCGCGTATTACCTGCCAATAGCTTGCTTCATTGCTCAAGTAGTTAGCGCCTGATATGATAGTACCGTTATCGTCAATATTATCGGAGGAGAGTTCGCTTATGACAATTTCGCTTGTTTTAGGATAAGCGTTTGTGAGCAATCGGCGTGCTTTTTCGGGGGTATCGATGCGCACTTGGTTATCGGGCAACTCATCGAGTAACTGGTTGCAGGCGGTCAAGCTGCATGCGGCTATACCTATAAGTATATATATCTTTTTCATCGTTTTTCTGTTTTTTTAAGATTAAAGACCTACTCTTAAAGTAAATATAAGGCGTTTTGGCTGGATAGGAGTTCCATTAGCCAGATAATCGGGGTCGTCGCCGTTGAGTCGTTTATCGGCATATAGCAAGGCGAGATTGGTTCCTTGGAGTTTCATACTCAGCTGGCGGATATGGTTTCTTTTCAAGAATTCTTTATCAAAAGTATAACCTATAGAGATTTCTTTTAATCGAATGTTATCACCTTTGGCTATGCGAATATCGGAATAATCATAGGTGTAGTACGCTTGTATTACATTGGCTCTTTGGTATTGTTCAAACATATAAGAGGTAAAAAGCGTAGGCATTGTAGTGCTTTTCTCATCGCCTTCTCTCAACCAGCGATTGTTGAGTTCTTTAGGTGCGGTACTATAATCGGTTGCATAAGCATTGGTGATTTTACGCAAGCGCACCACATTGCCGTAAGAATAGGTAAAAACAACGCCGAGCGAAAGTCCTTTATAACTAAAAGAGTTGCTGAAACTTCCTTTATCGGTAGGGATAAGTGTACCCGAATATTTCAAGAAATCAACATTGCGGTTGTCAAAACGAATACCACTCACTGTGCTGTTGCCATTAGCGTCCAAGAAAGTAGGTAGTCCCTTGTCATTCAGTCCGTTGAAAGGTATAGAGAAAATAGATTTCAGCGGATAGCCTTCTTTGGCAAAACCAGCGGGCGAGCTACTGGTGGTAGAGTAGCCTATCATATCTCTAATGGTAGGGGCGGTAAGCAATTTGGTTACCTCGTTGGTAGCACGCGAATACACGAAAGAAGTTTTCCAAGAGAAATCACTTGTTTTTATATTGGTTGTTTCCAAACCGAGTTCTACGCCTCGTATGCGCATTTCAGCCATATTTCCTTTTTTGGTAATCGTTCCTCCTACGCCTTGGGTTACAATATCACCAATGAGGTCATAACTCTTTCGGTTGAACCATTCTGCTGATATGTTGATGCGATTGTTGAATAAGCCTAACTGAGTACCGAGGTTGAGTTCTTGGTTTTTTTCATAGGTAAGGTCGTGGTTGGCAGCATTTTTTATGTATAAGCCTATCTCACGCTCGGTTGAGTTTCGCCAAGGCATATCGGTATAGATTTGAGAAAGCGAATTGCTCACAGAAGGGGAAATGGCTGTTATTCCAAAAGAGGCTTTAAACGATAAGAGCGAGAGCGGTTTGAGTTTGCTGAAGAATTTTTCTTCGGTTACGTTCCACTTTACTCCTGTGTTCCAAGTAGGCATCCATCGTATGTAACGCGATTCGCCGAACTTGTTAGAGGCATCATATCGAAGAGTTCCATCAAAGGTATAACGTTTCTTAAATGTATAGCTCACATTTCCGTAGAAGGCTTGGTTGTTGTTCACAGTGTTGTTGATGCTGTAATAGTTTTTGTTTTCTTCTTGTCGTTTTTTGAAGAGGAGATAACTGTAATAGCTATAATATCCTGAGTTATAGAGGACGCCGTAATTGTCGTTAGAGTCGGTATTGCGCTGTGTATTATCCATTTCAAAACCGCCAAACAGCGATAGGAGGTGCAAACCGTTTTTAAAGCTGTCGTTATAACTTATTGTAGCGCGGAAGTTGTTGCTACGGGTGGTCATTTCTCGTTTAGAGCGCAAGCCACCTTCGGGCAATACGATGCTGGGGAGAGCAAAAGGGTCGTTAGGGTCTTTATAGAGATTATTATTGCTATCACGGATGAAGGAGTTTGACATCTCGCGGTAAGACATTGCCTCGTTTGATTTTTCGGTGCGGTCGGTATTGCGGATATAAGACTGGTATCGTATAGCGCCCATTAGAGAGGCTTCGACTTTAGGGGTAATTTTCCAAGAGAGTTGTGCCTGCAAACGCAAATTGGCGGTATAGCTTTTTCGATAGGCATTATCTATTTCGTTGAAGATATTGTAAGGAGTGTATTTTTGGGTGTAGTAGTCCTTAGGGTCTAAGGCACGGGAGTTGTTAAGGGCGTAAGAATATAAATCTTGATAAGGAGAAAGTTGTTCTCTATAGGACAAGTCGTTGATGACATTCAGGCGTACTTTTCGAGAGAGGTTGTAGTTAGCATTTAGGTTTCCAGAGTATTGATTTAAGTAGCTTCCTTTCGTCCAACCTGGGTCGCTGAGCACACTCAAAGCGGCGTAATAAGTAGATTTTTCATTTCCAGAGGAGAAAGATAGGGTGTGGTTTTGCATTATACTTGTTTGAAAGAGCTCGTTGAACCAATTGGTGTTCCTAAGTCCGGCAGCTCCGAGGTAAGCAGCGCGCCCTGCTTCGGTATTAGGTACCATAGGGTTGCCATTGGCATCTAATATTTTATACAGTTGGTACATTCGCGAGAGCACGCCCGTTTGAGCGTAGATATCATCGACTTTGAAGTGTCCAGCTTGTAAAAACTCTTTGTATAGTGCGACTTGGTCTTGCGAGTTCATTATATTATACTCGGCATAGGTAGGGATAAAACGAAAGGTAGATTCATTGGTATAGGTGATGTTGCTACTTCCTACATTTCCTTTTTTAGTGGTAATAGCGACAACTCCCCCGATAGCTCGCTGGCCATAGATAGCGGTAGCTGAAGCGTCTTTAAGTACTTTAAAACCTTCTATACTTTCGGCGGTAAGGCCAGGTATAGCCGCGGCGATGAGCATTTTAGCGTCGTCGGAGACTAAATCTTCAGGTTTTAAATCTATATCGTCTTCCAATATTACCCCATTGAGCACCCATAGGGGTTTGGTATTCCCTGAGATAGAAGTTTCGCCGCGCGTAATGGTGTTCATAGGAGTTTGTGCTGTAGTGGTTTTAGAGGTAGTAGCAGTAGTAGTTACTGTTTGCGTTTGGGCGGTAGTCCATTGGGTTAGCCATACAAAAACGCACAGTAGCGAGAGAGTTTTAAATTTTAGTACCTTCATATTATTTTTTGTGGTATGAGGTCGCAAATATACGACATTAAACGAAACGATGCAAATATTTTGTTAAAAAAATTGGGGAAATATATTTTAATTAGATTGTGAATAAATAATAATCGGGAGTGGAGGAGTGGGATTATTAGACAGTGCGGACGAGTTGGGCGAGGCAGATGGTGATATTAATAGACTTTTTAGTTAGAGAGAGGCTTGAGAATCTCGGAAAATTGCAAGGAGAATTATTTTTGATAGTTTTTTGTGATATTGTTTTTAGGGAAACTTCGTTGTGTGTTCGTTGTGTGTTCGTTGTGTGTTCGACTCTGCATTAAATTAGTATATTGACAAATTATTATTATCTTTGCACTCCAAATAAATGAGGATGAGAATGAGAATACTACCAGCTTTTATATTTATCATATTAAGTTGCTTCCTTTCATTAGTAGGATATAGCCAAAGTTCTACTACTGAATACTATTTTAAACGCATTTCTATAGAACACGGTTTGTCGCAATCGGGGGTTACTACTATGGTTCGCGACCATAAAGGGCTTTTATGGATTGGCACTCGGCAAGGAATCAATAGAGTGGATAGGAATCACCTTAAGAAGTATATTGACGATTATGTTTACCAGCTCTTGGAAGATGCTCAACAAAACCTTTGGGCTATCACCCCCAAAGGTGTATTACGCTACAATTCAGACCAAGATACTTTTCTTCCTATTATCAACCAGCAGTTATTTTCTATCTGTACTACCCAAAAAGGTGTGTACTTTGGAGGTTATGCTGCTATCTATCAGTATGATTACGCTACTAAGAAGATTGAGCGTTTACCTCTGCGCAAAGACCCTCTCTCTAAAGATAAAGAATGTCTCATCACACATTTATTTCCTATAGATAGCGATACACTTTTAGCAGGTACAGAAAGTGATGGTTTGTATCTTTATTCTTTTAAAAATGAATTGCTAAAGGCTTTTATCACTGAAAATGCTAGTCCGTTGAGCAGTCTTTATTACGACACTAATCGCAAAGAAGTATTGTTTTCAGTTTTTCAAAAAGGGCTTTTTCGCTATAGTCTTTCAGGAGCATTTATAGGGCATTACCACACTCAAAACAGTTCCTTACCTAATGATATTATTTTAGATATCAAGCCTTATAAAAATAGAATATGGCTTGCCACTGATGGCGGAGGGGTATCAGTATTCAATCCTGCTGATCAGCGTTTCTTCAACATACAACACAGTGCGGGTAATGTGCACTCCATCCCTGTAAACTCTATCACTGTACTTTACGAAGACCCTAATCACAATATGTGGGCGGGTACTGTGCGCGATGGTGTTTTTCTCTTTAAAGAAACCTATATCAAAACCTATACTGATAGTGCCTTGGGTAGTAATAATGGACTTTCGGAACGCGCAGTCATCAGCCTTTATGAAGCCCCTAATGGCATACTATGGATAGGTACTGATGGTGGAGGTATCAATGCTTTTAACCCTCAAACAGAACATTTTACACATCATTTAAACACTTATACCGACAAGGTGTCGTCTATCACCTACTTTTCACCTAATGAGCTTTTAGTATCTCTCTATAGTAAAGGGCTTTTTATATACAATACTAATGTTCGTAAGTACACACCTTTTCTACTTCGTGATGAAACGACTAACCAGCAAGAATGTCACACTGGGTTTACTCCTTTTGTATACCGAATTAACAATGATTTAATACTCATTACTGCTAAAAATACTTATCTCTATCAACTAAGAAACAAACAGTTTACTAAAATATCTTTTGCCCCAAATATTGCCCCTAAAATAGCTTTACAACTAAAGGCAGAAGTAGGCAATACTCTCTACCTCAGCAAAGGTAACTCTCTTTACCAAATGAATGTACAACAGCCTGAACTAAAACCCTTTCTTAGTTTAGAGAATGAGTGTAACATCAGTGCTGTGTGTTATGATCACACTCATAACAGCTTTTGGATCGCAACAGATAAGGGGCTTTTTAGTTATTCCTTATCCAATAAAAAACTTGAGAATGTAGCTACCGAGAACCTTTTTAGACAAATCAGTTATATGCAATTAGATGATGTACAACGCCTATGGATAAACGCTAGCAATGTACTCTTTTCTTACCATATCCCCGACAAAAAAATAATGATATGGGATGATAATGATGGTTTTCTACCTAACGATGTGCTTACAGGTTATGTACAGACTAAAGCTTCTCCTTACATCTATATGGCAGGAGTGGGAGGATTAGCAAAAATCAATAAAGCGATACGCTCAAGTGAGAATACTTCTCCCTTACTCTTCTTACAAAACATTGAACTAAATGGCAAAATATACAGCGCTCACAATTTTCCTAAAGAAATACCTCCTTATTTTAACTCATTGAAAATAAATGTAGGACTTAATGAAAAGGATATGTTCCGTCGTTTGCTTTTCCGTTTCAAAATTAAGAATAAAGAACAGACCTCTGTGATTGAAACTTACGACAATCGCCTTGATATCTCTCTTCTATCAGTAGGCAAATACCAAGTTGCAGTAGCTTGTATGACTCAAAATGGATCGTGGACTCCCGATACACCTTTGCTTTCTTTTGAAGTATTACCTGTATGGTATCAACGGACTTGGTTTTTTGTAAGCGTAGGTTTGTTGCTGTTAGCTATCACAGCAGGAGTAATATGGGGCTATCTGCGCCGCAAAAAGCAACAACTGAAATGGCAAATTGCTCTTCATCAGCAAGAACTGAACGAAGATAAGATTCAGTTTCTCACGAATGTAAGCCACGAACTACGCACTCCTCTGACACTTATCTATGCTCCCTTGAAACGACTGTTGAGTGATAGCAATACCTCCACTCTTCCTCCTGCCCAAAAAACACAATTAGAAGGAGCTTTTAGACAAGCCAATACAATGAAAAACATCATCAATTGGATATTAGACTACAATCGCTCTACCTCATTAGAAAATACACTTTCTAAAACCTATACAGACCTCAATCATCTTATCACTGATTGTAGTAAGGATTTTGAACAAGAATTTGAAAGCAAACATATACAATTAGACCTACAATTAGACAAAAACTTACCGCCTATAGCTATTGACACAGCTAAAATACGCGTAGTGCTCTCTAATTTACTTATGAATGCCGTAAAATTTAGCAATGAAGGAGCTACTATAAGACTACGCAGTACTCATACTTCCGAAATAGTACGTTTTCAAGTAGAAAATACAGGTATCGGACTTCAAAACATAGACCCCAACAAACTCTTTAGTCGATTTCAGCAAGGAAAACACCAGCAAGGTGGCAGTGGTATAGGTCTTGCTTATTGCAAAGAATTAGTAGAAAAACACGATGGCAAAATAGGCGCTTATGACGAAGGAGCACAAACTATTTTTTATGTGGAATTACCTTACAATAATAGTAATGTATTAGAGAAATTCGACAACGAAGAAACAGATATCCAAGTACCCGAAAAAACTACTGTGAGTGATATGAGTCAATACAGTATACTTTTAGTAGATGACAACACCGATTTTCTCAACTATCTTTATAGTGAAGTACGTCCGTTGTTTAAGAATGTACTTAAAGCGGTGAATGGAGAAGAAGCTCTATTGCTTTTAAAAACTCACCAACCCGACCTTATCGTAAGCGATGTGATGATGCCTATAATGAATGGATATCAGTTGTGTAAAGAAGTAAAAGAACAGCTCAACATCAGTCATATACCAATAATATTGCTCACCGCTAAGAGTGATGGTGAGAGTCAGAAAATAGGTTATAAATTAGGTGCTGATGCTTATCTTTCTAAGCCTTTTGACATTGACTTATTGCTATCAGTGATAGGTAATTTGATCAAACAGAAAGAGCTCATCAAGCAACGATACGAAAAAGAAGTGCTTCTCCCCTCGCCTGCCCTCACTACCATTAGTAATGCTGACGAACAATTTATGATGAAACTCAACCAGCTCATCAAAAAACGCTACAACGAAATTGACCTTGATGCTAATAATATAGCTGAAGCAATGGCGATGAGTCGTGCTAGTTTATACAACAAGATGAAGCAAATCACAGGTTTAGGTATTGCCGAGTACCTAAATAAGTATCGTATAGAAGTAGCTTGTCAACTCCTCAAAACTACCGATCTTCCTATCAATGATATCGCTACCGACATAGGCTTCAACTCATCTAAATATTTCAGTACTGCTTTTAAACAAGCTATGGGAGTAAGCCCACGAGAGTATAGAAACGGCAAATAAAAAGAAACACTCTGGCACATTTTTTGATAATAACCTTTGATTTATATTTTAACATTTATTAGTAATTTAGCATTTTATGAAAAAGATTGTTTTTTTAGCAATGTTTGTAGGTCTTAGTCTTGTCTCTGTGCAATGTACTAAAACCGTAGAAGAACGCATTGTAGAGCGCGAGCGTACTAATACTATTCTCTCGGGATCTACAGCCCCTACCGCTACTATAGGTAACGTAGGCGATTATTATATAGATCTTACCTCTGTAAACCTATATGGGCCTAAAACTGCCGAAGGTTGGGGAAACCCTGTAAGCCTTAGAGGACTACAAGGACAAAACGGTACTGATGGGCAAAACGGTCAAGATGCTCCTATACCTCACATCGGAGATGATGGCTATTGGTATATAGGCAATACTAAAACTGCTGTAAAAGCACAAGGGAATAACGGCGCTGACGGTCAAAATGGCGTTACCCCTACTATCTCTGAGGACGGCTATTGGATTGTTAACGGACAAAAAACTAATGTAAAAGCCAAAGGAGAAAAAGGGGCTGACGGTCAAAATGGCACCAATGGACAAAACGGCATTACACCTACTATTTCTATCGACAACAACGGCTATTGGGTAATCAATGGCGTAAAAACTGACATCAAAGCCAAAGGTGAAAAAGGGGAAAAAGGGGAGGACGGTCAAAACGGTACTACACCCTCTATTTCTATCGACAACGACGGCTATTGGGTAATCAATGGCGTAAAAACCAATACCAAAGCCAAAGGTGAAAAAGGAGAAAAAGGTCAAAATGGAACCACCCCTACTATTACAATTGATAACGATGGTTATTGGGTAATAAATGGCATAAAATCAAACACTAAAGCCAAAGGTGAAAAAGGAGAAAAAGGTAATGACGGTCAAAATGGAGCCGATGCTCCTAAACCCAATATCAAAGATGGCTATTGGTATATCGGTAATGTAAATACCAACATCAAAGCTCAAGGCGAAAGAGGACTCCCTGGTAAAGACGGATCTAAAATATACGCAGGTCAAGGGAAACCTAATACACAAGGTGTAGAAGGCGATTACTACATTGATACTGAGGACAAAATATTCTACGGACCTAAAACCAATACTGGCTGGCCTTCTACTGGTATATCTCTCTCTGCACAACAAATAATCACTACCGATTATGAGCTTAGTTCTGACGGCAAAACACTTCTGAAATGGAAAAACCCTAACACCCGTTTTATCGATATGAACGCCGACCCTAAACTAAAAGACGTAGAATTTATAGCTGAATTAGCTTTTAATGGAGAGCAAGTGTCATACGAATTAAGAACTTTTGTCATTGGAAATAAAGTGAAAAGTATAGGTGCTAAGGCTTTCAATGGATGTTTTAGATTAACAACTGTAGAAGCAGATGAAAATAAAACTACACAGATTACAGAAATAAAAGAACAAACTTTTGCTAATTGTAATCATCTGCAAAATATAGACATTCCTTCAAATGTTACTACTATTGGTAAAAGGGCTTTTATAGGTTGTTATAAACTTACAACTATTATACTCCCTGAAAAAGTAAACAAAATAGAAGATCAAGCCTTTATGCAATGTAAGAATTTGCACACTCTAATTACACATAACCCTACTGCTTTTAATATAAACAAAAAGGCATTTATTCAAACACACTTACGTAATATTTATGTACCCTCTCAAAAAGCAGACAGTTATAAAGCACTAAATGCAGATTACAAAGATATTATCAAATAAAATTAAAAATAAAAAAAGCTACCAAATGGTAGCTTTTTTTGTTACTTTTTATTCACATACCCAGCTATGAACTCTCACTGGCTTTACTTGTTACCTGAATAAATACTTCTTCTAAATTGAAAGCTTGTACCTCTTTAATAAGATTTTTAGGAGTATCTTCTTTTATCAATTGCCCCTCACTCAATATCCCTATGCGGTCGCAAAAATCCTGCGCCTCCTGCAAATGGTGTGAAGTATACAATACCGACATTCCTCTTACGTTCAACTCTTTTAAATAATCAATGATTATATTTTTAGATTGTACATCTACCCCTACAGTAGGTTCGTCCAAAAAAAGAACTTCGGGTGTATGTAATATCCCCGCTACTAAGTTGATACGGCGTTTCATTCCTCCTGAAAAATGAGCAATTTTCTTATCAGCTACAGTTGATAAAGCAACACGCTCAAGAGCTTCATCTGTTTTTGCTTTTAGCTCCTTCCCTTTGAGTCCATATAGGCTCCCAAAGTAATGTAAATTCTCTCTCGCGGTAAGTGTGGGATACAAAGCGTATTCTTGTGGTACAATGCCTATTTTATATCTCAGTAAAGTATCTTTATAGGTAAGCCCTGCAATAGTAAAACTCCCCATTGTAGGCTTAATACTTCCAAAAAGTATTGACATCAGGGTCGTTTTCCCTGCTCCATTAGGTCCTAAAATACCATAAACTTCTCCTTTCCTCACCTCAAATGACACATCATTCAAGGCAAGAACTGTAGTTTCTTTATATTGTTTGCTGAGGTGTCGTACCTCAATCGCATTTGGGGTTGTATTCATAACATAAAAAACTTAAAAGCGGGGCAAGTTAGCGAAAATTTGTCAATGAGCAAAGTTTTTTCTATTTTTGCCCTCTGTTACCTGCCTTTTGTCACCTGATTATCTAATTGAATATGACTCAAAAAATACAACTCAAAGTAGCAACTCCAGCCGATGCTTCTGCCATTTGGACAATCTTATCCGCTGCTATCCAGCGTCGCAAAACCGAAGGTAGCAATCAGTGGCAAGATGGTTATCCTAATGAACAAGTAATAGCGAATGATATTGCCAAAGGCTATGGCTATGTACTTGTAGAAGACGACGAAATAGTAGGTTATTGTGCCTTGCTTATCAATGATGAACCCGAATATGCTCGTATCAAAGGCAAATGGCTCACCTCTGGCGATTTTGTAGTCTTTCATAGGGTAGCAATTGCACCTAATCATTTAGGGAGAGGCTTAGCAAAAATACTATTGCAACAAATAGAACAATTCACTTGCGATAATGGCATTCACTCTCTGCGCGCTGATACCAATTTTGACAATACTCCTATGTTGCACCTCTTTGAAAAATTAGGTTATCAATATTGTGGCGAAGTCTCTTTCAGGGGAAGTCCCCGTAAAGCTTTTGAAAAAATATTATGAACAAAAAACTACTTTCTTACTTAGAACGATTTATTACTGAAGAGCGCAAAGAGCGTTTTTTAGAGATTATAGCACAGCGTACCAATCACTTTACGGTAGCGATGGAAGATGTATTCCAAATGCACAACACTAGTGCCGTTGTGCGTACCTGCGAAGTATTTGGCGTGCAACAAGCGCATAGCATTGAAGGGCGCTTCGGCAAACGCCTTGATGCCAAAATAGCAATGGGAGCTCAGAAATGGGTAGATGTATTTCGTTATAACGACACTCAAAGTTGCATTGATACGCTTCGTGCGCAAGGTTACCAAATTGTTGCCACTACTCCGCATAAAGATGCCTATTTTCTCAATGACTTTGATATTACTAAAAAAAGTGCTTTTTTCTTTGGCACTGAAAAAGAAGGACTCTCAGCACAAGTACTTTCACAAGCCGATACTTTCTTAAAAATACCAATGGTGGGATTTACCGAAAGTTTAAACATCTCGGTAGCTGTGGCTATTGTCTTACAACAACTCACTGATAAACTTCGTCGCAGCGAGATAGCTTGGCAACTCAGCGATGAAGAACGACTTAATACGCTTATTCACTGGACAAAACAATCAATTCGCAATGTGAATGATGTCCTTACACGATATGAAGAAATAAAAGATACCTTATGAAAAAAACACTTCTAATTTACTTTATTTTATTCGCTTTGCTACCTCTGTGGTCACAGCATAAGGCAACGCTCATTCACGCCGATGCTAATTTGTACAAAGTGGACAGTTTGCTCTACAGAAGCGAACAATTAGTAGCTGAGGATAGGGCTATTATTAAGAATATTCCTATCAAATCAATTGTAAATCTACGCTATTTCACCCGTTCAGGCGATAAGAAGATTTTCAACGCTTCCGATAATATCAAGCTCATCAATCATCCTTTGCTCACTTGGCGTATCAAAGCCCCTGAAATAGCACAAACACTGAAAATTATACGCGAACACCAAAAACAAGGAGCCGTACTAATTCACTGTTATCACGGTGCCGATCGTACAGGTATAATGGTAGCAATGTATCGTATTATTTATCACAATTGGACGATAGAACAAGCTAAAAAAGAAATGCTTAATGGTCCTTATGGCTACCATAGTGTATGGAAAAACTTAGAAGCATTATTCACTGAAAGCACTGTAAAAGAAGTGCGTAAACATTTAGGAATGCAATGAAAATAACAGACATTATTCAAGAATTAGAAAAACTCGCCCCTCTGCAATATGCTGAAGGGTTTGACAATGTTGGTTTATTAGTAGGTGATGCCAATGCTGAAGTAAAAGGGGTACTCATTACCTTAGATACTCTCGAAGCGGTTGTAGACGAGGCTATTGCCAAAAAATGCAACCTTATTGTGAGTTTTCACCCTATTATCTTTAGCGGACTCAAATCTCTCACAGGAAAAAACTATGTAGAACGTGTGGTGATGAAAGCCATTCAGCATCAAATTGCGATCTATAGTATGCACACGGCTCTCGATAATCAGTTCTTAGGAGTAAATGCATCTATCTGCAATCGTTTAGAATTGCAAAACAGACGTATTCTCATTCCTCAACCTCATACCATTCAAAAACTCATCACCTATGTACCAAAATCCGATGCCGAAAACCTTCGCAAGGCTCTTTTTGCAGCCGGTGCAGGCAATATAGGCAACTATGCTGAGTGTAGTTTTAATCTTGAAGGTAAAGGCACTTATAAAGGAAATGAGGAATCTCACCCTACCATTGGCGAACCTAATGTGTTCCATACTGAAGATGAAACCCAAATAGGAGTGATTTTCCCTAAACACTTACAACGACAAATATTGCAGGCTCTTCGTCAAAATCACCCTTATGAAGAAGTAGCTTTTGAGATATATACACTCGAAAATGAACACCAACATATCGGAATGGGAATGATTGGTGAACTTAATAAATCAATGTCCGAAGAAGATTTTTTAGCCTACCTCAAAGAACGTATGCAAGTGAGTGTAGTGCGTCACTCAGCATTGCTTGGTAAAGATGTGAAAAAAGTAGCAGTTTTAGGTGGAAGTGGCGCTTTTGCTATAGAAAATGCCAAACGTGCAAAAGCTGATGTTTATATAACAGCCGACCTCAAATACCACGAATTTTTCAAGGCTGAAGGACAAATTCTCCTTGCCGATATAGGTCATTTTGAAAGTGAACAATACATAAAATCACTTTTATTTGACTATCTTTCAAAAATTTTTCCTACCTTTGCCCTCTCAATATCAAATGTGGATACCAATCCTATCAAATATTATTCGTAAATATGGCACAAAAAGTGGATATTACTGTAGAAGAAAAACTAAGAGCTCTGTACGATTTACAGCTAATTGACTCAAAAATTGACGAGTTGCAATACACTCGTGGCGAACTACCTTTAGAGGTATCTGACCTTGAAGATGAGGTAGAAGGACTCAAAAAACGTCACGCTAAATTTAAAGAAGAATTAGATGCTTTACAAGCGGGTATCGCTGAGAAAAAAGCAACAATTGAAGAGGCTAAAGCCCTCATCAAAAAGTACACTACCCAGCAAAAAAATGTTCGCAACAACCGCGAGTACACTTCTTTATCTAAAGAAATTGAATTTCAAGAATTGGAAGTACAGTTGGCTGAAAAACGCATCAAAGAAGGTAAAGCTCAAGTTGACCAAAAGAAAGAAGCCATCAAGCAAGTAGACGAACGCAAAGCCCAACGCGATGCCCACCTCAAACACAAAAAAGCAGAACTCAACTCGGTATTAGCCGAAACTGAAAAAGAAGAAGCCTTCCTTAAAGAAAAAGCTGAAGAATATGCTGCTAAAATAGAGGAACGTTTGCTAAAAGCCTACCAACGCATCCGCAGTAGTGTAATGAATAAATTGGCTGTGGTGCCTATCCAGCGTGGTGCTTCTGGAGGATCTTTTTTCACTATTCCTCCACAAGTACAAGTGGAAATCGCCTCTCGTAAAAAAATTATCACTGATGAACATAGCGGACGCATTTTGGTTGATGCCGCTTTAGCCGAAGAAGAAAAAGAAAAAATGGAAGCTCTCTTCAAAAGTTTCAAAGCTTCTTAATAAAGAAATATAAAAATCAAAAATCACAAAATCAGCTGTTTAGTATAACACTAAACAGCTTTTTTCACTTCTTATCTCCTATCTTTTACTTCCTATCTATTAAAATCTTTTGCTTTTGTGAAAGGAAAGTATTATCTTTGCGCGCTTTCAAGAAGCACTTGTAAATTTAAACTGTAAAAACAATAAAAACATTGAATAAAGAAATATCATCAAACCAGCTTATTAGCAATATTATTGCTGGTATAGAAAAAGTAAAAGGCACTGATATCACCATTATGGATTTACGCGAGGTTGAAAATACCGTATGCGATTATTTTATCTTGTGTAATGGTTCTTCTAACACCCAAGTATCGGCTATTTCAGGAGCTATCCAAAAAATTGTTAGCCAAGCCGAAGGACATCAACACCCTTGGCACGTTGAAGGCGAGGCCAACGCCGAATGGATTCTCATCGACTATGTGGATGTAGTCGTTCATATCTTCCAAACAAAAGTACGTGAGCATTACGACCTCGAAGGTCTTTGGGGTGATGCCAAATTTATCAATTTAGAAACTAACTATTAAATATATGTCGGATAACAAAAGTAACGGAAATCGCTTTTCAGCCTACTGGCTATACGGCGTATTACTGCTCATTCTCATAGGCTTCAATTATTATTCAGGAGCGAGCTTTTGGTCTCAACCTAAAGAAATTCCTCAATCTAAATTTGAGGAATACCTCAGCAATGGCGATGTAGCTAAAATCATCATCTTAAACCGCAAAGAGGCTAATGTATACCTCACCGAGGATGCTCTTAAAAAAGAAGAACACAAAGAGGTGAAACCTACAGGCAATTCTCTTATGCAGGGAGCTAATGCGGGCGAAGTACCTCAATATCGCTTTGAATTAGGCGACTTGAGCAATTTCGAAAATCGCTTCGACCAAATTGTTAAAGATAACAATCTCAGTACCACTCGTGAAAACAAAACCCAACAAAACGTAATCGGCGATTTGCTATTCACTCTCTTGCCTTTCGTCGTTATTATTGGTTTGTGGATATTTGTAATGCGTCGTATGGCAGGTGCTGGTGGACCTGGTGGTATTTTCAGTATAGGCAAGTCTAAAGCGCGGGTGTTTGACGAAAAGAAAGAAACCCGCGTAACTTTCCAAGATGTAGCTGGCTTAGAAGGTGCTAAAGAAGAGGTACAAGAGATTGTAGACTTCCTCAAAAACCCCGATAAATATACCTCATTAGGAGGTAAAATACCTCGCGGAGCTCTGCTTGTAGGTCCTCCAGGTACAGGTAAAACACTCCTTGCCAAAGCGGTAGCTGGTGAGGCTCAAGTGCCTTTCTTCTCTCTGTCTGGTTCTGATTTTGTAGAGATGTTCGTAGGGGTGGGAGCTTCTCGTGTGCGCGATCTCTTCAAACAAGCTAAAGAAAAATCTCCATCTATTATCTTTATCGACGAGATTGATGCTATAGGTCGTGCTCGTGGTAAAAATGCAATGACTGGTGCTAACGACGAGCGTGAGAATACTCTCAACCAATTGCTTACTGAAATGGATGGCTTTGGCTCTCACACCAATGTAATTGTGCTTGCTGCTACTAACCGCGCCGATATTTTGGATAAAGCCCTAATGCGTGCTGGGCGTTTCGACCGTCAAATTTATGTGGAACTTCCAAACTTGAACGAACGCAAACAGATTTTCCAAGTACATTTGCGCCCTATAAAAACTGCTGAAACCTTAGATATCGATTTCTTAGCAAAACAAACTCCTGGTTTCTCAGGTGCTGATATTGCCAACGTTTGTAACGAAGCAGCCCTTATTGCAGCACGTAAAGGTAAAACAGCTGTGAGCAAACAAGAGTTTCTTGATGCAGTAGATAGAATTGTAGGTGGTTTGGAAAAGAAAACTAAAATCCTTACCCCTGAAGAACGTGAGGCTATTGCTTTCCACGAAGCAGGTCACGCTACCGTAAGCTGGTTGTTAGAACACGCTGCTCCATTGGTAAAAGTAACTATTGTGCCTCGCGGACAGTCGCTTGGTGCAGCTTGGTATCTACCGGAAGAGCGACAAATTGTACGCACTGAACAAATACTTGATGAGATGTGTGCTGCCCTTGGCGGTAGAGCTGCAGAAAAAGTAGTATTCAATAAAATATCTACAGGTGCTCTCAGTGACCTCGAAAAAGTAACCAAACAAGCCCGCGCAATGGTAACTATTTATGGGCTCAACGAGAAAATCGGTAATCTTACCTACTACGATTCTGCCCAGTCCGATTATAGTTTTACCAAACCGTATAGTGAGAAAACAGCTCACCTCATCGATGAAGAAATTTCTAAAATTATAGAAGAGCAATACCAACGTGCTATCGATATCCTCACCGAGAATAAAGATAAACTCACTACTTTGGCTAACTTGCTCTTAGATCGTGAAGTTATCTTCCGAGATGACCTTGAGAATATTTTTGGAAAACGCAAGTTTAAAGACCCTCACAATAGTAATGAAGAGGAAACTCCTTTAAAAACTGAAAATACTTCTCCAACAGAATAGAGTTTTAAAGGCTTCCTTTTGCAAAAGGAAGCCTTATTTATATAAAACAAAATGAAAATAACTGCTCAAATAAAAGAACCTATACGCGAAGA
Organism: Capnocytophaga sp. oral taxon 326 str. F0382; assembly: GCF_000318295.1. Classification (NCBI taxonomy): domain Bacteria; kingdom Pseudomonadati; phylum Bacteroidota; class Flavobacteriia; order Flavobacteriales; family Flavobacteriaceae; genus Capnocytophaga; species Capnocytophaga sp. oral taxon 326. Next base: position 35,316 of record NZ_KB291457.1, on the reverse strand, counting down.
GATGGAACTTTTTGAACAGAAGTTCCGCAATTCAATGTCGTCTAAAGTAGCCTTGCTAAATCGCATCACCTATTATATAGTAAATCGCAAAGGCAAGCAAATGCGACCTATGTTTGTTTTCTTAGTAGCCAAAATGCTTTCTGATGATAGTAAAGTAAGTGAACGTACCTATAGGGGTGCTTCAGTTATAGAACTCATTCACACTGCTACTTTGGTGCACGACGATGTGGTGGACGATAGTAACAAACGCCGTGGTTTCTTTTCTATCAATGCACTTTGGAAAAACAAAATAGCCGTATTAGTAGGTGATTATCTGCTGTCTAAGGGGTTACTCCTTTCTATAGACAATGGTGATTTCGACCTATTGCGCATTATCTCAGTTGCTGTGCGCGAAATGAGTGAAGGTGAGCTTTTACAAATAGAAAAAGCACGTCGGTTAGACATCGTAGAGGATGTTTACTACGAAATTATCCGTCAAAAAACAGCGACCCTTATTGCGGCTTGTTGTGCAATGGGAGCTTGCTCAGTACAGCCTGAACAGCCTGAACTCATAGAAAAAATGCGCCTCTTTGGCGAGTATATAGGAATGGCTTTTCAAATAAAAGATGACCTCTTCGATTATACCGAAGATGCAATCGGAAAACCTACTGGTATAGACATCAAAGAGCAAAAAATGACCCTCCCTCTTATTTATGTACTCAATACTTGTACAGAAAAAGAAAAGCAATGGCTCATCAATTCGGTAAAGAAATACAACAAAGATAAAAAGCGTGTAAAAGAAGTGATTGCCTTTGTGAAAACTCACAACGGATTAGAATATGCTACTGCCAAAATGAAAGAGTTTCAACAAAAAGCACTCAATATTCTCAACGGTTTCCCTGCTTCCCCTTATAAAGAAGCTCTTACCTTAATGGTAAATTACGTAATCGACAGAAAAATTTAGATCCTGTATTACATAATTAAATACAACGGCATTCGCTTTTAAAATAGTAGTAGACTTATATTTTTAAATAAACTCTAGAATAGTAGAAAATATTAGATGTTTTCTCATTAAAAAAGTCACTTTTGTGAATTGCCCCTTTCCTTTCGGGAGGGAGAGCGAGGGTAGTTTTTTAAATTCAAATGAGCGAATTTACTCATTACCAAATTTGCTAATTTACAAATTATTTGTACCTTTGTCCTCAAAATTTAAACAAAAGTGATATGAAAAGAAATATAAGCACTTTAGACAAGAATATCCGCTTACTTATTATCGTGATTACGGCAATTTTGGGGTATTTCAACGAGTTTTCTATAACCATTGCATCGGTGTTATCAGGCGTTTCTATTTTGCTATTGGTAACCATTCTCATCAATTTTTCTCCTATTTATGCGCTATTAGGTATCAGCACCTATAAGCCTAAAGAAAAAAATAGTTAGATTATGACTTCTTTTTTTAACGAAACTCCTTTTGTCTTCCCTTATAATAAGAATTCGGTAAAACGCTGGGTGAAAAGTGTTGCTAAATCCGAAGGTAAAGAGGCAGGCAATATCAACTATATTTTTTGTGATGATGAGTATTTGCACAAAATAAATGTAGAGTACTTGCAACACGACACCCTTACCGATATCATCACCTTTGATTATACTGAGGGAAAAGTACTCCACTCGGATATTTATATTTCGGTAGAACGCGTAAAGGAAAATGCCGAAATCTTTAAAGTGCCTTTCCAAAGAGAACTGTTGCGAGTATTGGCACACGGGTTGTTGCACCTCTGTGGGTATAAAGATAAAACCCCCAAAGACAGTGCGCTAATGCGACAAAAAGAAGAGGAAATGATGTTGCTGTTTGACCAACTTTAACTGCCTATCACACTATGCTTTTGACCGCAACGCTTTTAGCTTGATTGCAAAGCTCGCTAAATAGCCATAGATAAGCAGAAACAAAATACCTATATAAATACTATTGCCAAAGGCATAGAAATTTATAAAAGAGAAGAGTACACTCATACCAAGGAAGATTTTTATCTTCCTTTTTTTGTAGGGTATCGGGTAGTATTTTTGTCCGTAGTAATACGAGATACTCATCATTGCAGCATAGGTGATGAGGGTAGCCAAAGCGGCTCCTTTATAGCTAAGCCAAGGAATAAGAGCAAAGTTGAACACTACTGTAATTGCCATTCCTATCAAGGATACAATCGCACCAAAGCTCGTGCGGTCAGTTACTTTGTACCATACCGAAAGACTGTGGTAAATACCCAAACAAAGGTTAGCTAACAAGATAATAGGCACAATCCAGAGCGCATCCCAGTAGGCTTTATTAGGTATTAAAATAAGTTTAAAAACATCAGTGAATACGGTAATAAAGAGCAAAATAAAGCCTCCGCACACAATGAAGTATTCGGTGATACGTGCATAAGTTTTAGGCGCATTCTTATCTTGGGCACTACTGAAGAAAAAGGGTTCTATACCAAGTTTATAGGCAGTGACAAAGAGGTTCATAAACACTCCCATTTTGTAGCAAGCCGAGTAGATACCTATCGTTCCATCGGCTGTATCAGCAGGAAGGAGCATTCGCAAAAACACACGGTCAAAACCTTCGTTCACAGCAAAAGCGATGCCCGCCAAAAGTACGGGAAAAGCGTAGATCATCATCTCTTTCCAAAGAGGATAGTAGAATTTGAAACGTATTTTGAGGTAGATGGGTAGCAGCACAATAAATGTCGCTAAACTAGCAATCACATTGGCTAAAAAAATGTAGTATACACCACCATTTGTTGCGAGATTTTCAACAGACAAATAATTTAGATAGTAGATATTAAGCGCTAAATTTAAGGCTGTATTCCCTATCTTTACCATTGCGTAGAGTTTGGCTTTACCTTTATTTCTGAGCCAAGCAAAAGGAATGACCACTAAGGCATCGAGCACCAATATATAAATAGCAAAGACAATATATTGCACATCGTAATTCAGCCAAGAGGCTATAGAATACCTAAGTAGATAAGCTAGTAATAAAAAAACTAAGGAACTAATAGTAAGTGAAGTAAGGGCGGTAGACTGTACTTTTTTCTTCTGTTCGCCTTTATTCATAAAGCGGAAGAAAGCGGTTTCCATACCATAAGACAGCAGTACATTCCCCAAGATAAGGTAGACAAACAACCCTGAATAGATACCAAAATCGGCAGTATCGAGTTTATTCACGTACAGCCTTGTGAGCAATAGGGTTAACACACGAGGAAGTACAGTAGCAATGCCGTAAATAATGGTATCTTTAAAGAGTTTTCTCAACATAAGGCGTTCTTCTTATCCAAATAATTCTTGTATCGCATCTTCTATTTTAGCGACCGTTATAACTTTTATCTTCGTATTTTTGAGAGCTATTTTGTTGTATTTAGAAACAAAAATGGTATTAAATCCTAATTTTTCAGCTTCAGTAATGCGTTGCTCTACACGTTGTACAGGGCGTATCTCACCGCCTAATCCTACTTCGCCGGCAAAACAGACGTCCTTTTCAATCGCTATATCTTCGTTAGAAGATAGGATAGCCATCGCCACTCCTAAATCGGTTGCAGGGTCGTCGATGGTAATACCTCCAGTGATATTTAGGAAAACGTCCTTAGCTCCTAAGCGAAATCCTGCACGTTTTTCAAGTACAGCCAAAAGCATATTGAGACGTTTGGCATTGAAGCCCGTAGTACTGCGTTGTGGTGTACCATATACCGCTGTACTCACGAGGGCTTGTATTTCAATCATCAGCGGACGCATACCTTCTAAGGTGGCAGCTATAGAAGTACCGCTAATGGTCTCATCAGTTTTGGAAATGAGAATCTCCGAAGGGTTGTTCACCTCGCGCAATCCGTTGCTAAGCATCTCGTAAATACCCAGTTCGGAAGTAGAACCAAAGCGGTTTTTAAGTGAGCGCAGGATACGGTACACGTGATTGCGGTCGCCTTCAAACTGCAGAACGGTATCCACCATATGCTCCAATATTTTAGGTCCTGCTATTTGTCCATCTTTAGTGATATGCCCAATGAGTATTACAGGAGTATGAGTAGTTTTAGCAAACTTAATCAATTCGGAAGTACATTCTCTAATTTGAGAAATACTCCCTGCTGATGCCTCTATATAATCGGATTGTAGGGTTTGGATAGAGTCGATAATCACGATTTCGGGCAAGAGTTCTTTTATCTGCTGAAAGATATTTTGCGTCTTAGTTTCAGTGAGAATAAAGCAATTATCGAGCTTATGCGGAATACGGTCGGCGCGCATTTTTATCTGTTTTTCACTTTCCTCTCCCGATACGTAGAGCGTACGATAGGGCAAGTTAAGAGCTATTTGCAATAATAGTGTACTCTTGCCTATCCCTGGTTCCCCTCCTAAAAGCGTTACCGACCCTGGCACTATGCCCCCACCGAGCACGTTGTTCAGTTCGTGATTGTTGCTGTTGAGGCGTGGCTCTTGCTGAGTATCGATTTGAGAAATAGGGATATACTTAGGTGCCTTATTTTTGATAGGAGATTCTTTTTCTTGCCAAGCAGGAGCCGTGTCTTTATGTACGACTTCTTCCACAATGGTATTCCACTGCTTGCAAGTGTAACACTGTCCTTGCCATTTGCTATATTGCGCACCGCAATTTTGACAGAAATATGCTGTTTTTAGTTTTGCCATTTTTATTAGAGGTTAGAAGGTTACGAGCTACAAACTCGCACCAGCATTTGTATAAAACTCAATCATTTTGGTTTCATCAAAAGTTTGAGGATCGTATGAAAGTTTTTTCATTGTCTTTTCATTGGTGTGATAGAGATAAACCCCATTTTTATCTTTGAAATAGTAGTTGTATTCTACCTCTGCCCAATCGCCACTGGGATTTATAACATCTACTACAGAGCCCACAAAGGTCATAGTATCGAAATCGCAAATATTTTCTATAACTTTATCTTCTATCAGCAATTTATCCTTTGAGGCAAAACACAATTGCAAATCTTTTATTTCAGAAGTAAGGGGTACACGTCTTACAAGTCTCGCTTTGAACACATTTCGCCTATTATCTATTTCATAATATCGTATTTCATCATCCACCAGAACAAAGGGCTGTAATTGATGTTGATAAGACTCTCTACCTTTATTGGTATATTTCTTATGAGTTATCAATGTTATATAGTTTTTGTTCTTGAGACGATGCCATTTATTACTATAAAACTCATCTTCCTTATAATAGTTTTTTCCATCATAGTACCAATCTTTTTGTAATAGGCTTGACTTTTCTTTTTGCGGAGAGGAAAGTTGCTCAATGGGACTATTGATAAGTTCTTTTTTGATAGGTTGCTCCCTATCATAAGGGTTATAACTGACTCTGTACCAAACTCCATCGATAAGAAAATTCTGGCTACCCAAAAACTTAGTAACACTTGCTACTGTAAAAACTTTTTCAGGGGTGATTTTTTCCCTGCTGTTATAAAAAATATGACTGTTCACAAAGTAATACCAAGTATCATCAGCAATAAGCAAATGATTGGTATCTCTACCTTCAGTTACTGATACAAAATAAGCATTTTTTCCAATGCTATTAGGCAATAGCACTTTTTTATATTCAGCAATACTAATACCATTAGGATCTCTTGCTATTTTCACTAAAAACAACCTCCCCTCCTCATTCTTCACTTGATACTCCTGCGTAGTATGCCAGTTATAACTATCACTCGCCTGCAAAAAGAAAGTAGTAAAGAGGGTTAAGATAAGTGTTACAAAAGATTTCATTTTGTTAATTATCAATTGTTCTTTGTTAACTGCAAAAGGTATTGCCCATATTGGTTTTTGAGCATTGGCTTAGCGAGTTCTTGCAGTTTTTCAGCGGTAATCCACCCCTTGCGATAGGCTATTTCTTCCAAACAAGAAATTTTGAGTCCTTGACGTTTTTCTAAGGTCTCCACAAAGTTAGATGCTTCGCTAAGTGAATCGTGAGTACCCGTATCAAGCCACGCAAAACCACGTCCTAAAAGTTGTACTTTTAGTCCACCGTCATTTAGGAACACTTGATTCACAGTAGTAATCTCTAATTCACCTCGTGCTGAAGGTTTGATGTTTTTAGCTACTTTCACCACCTTATTAGGATAGAAATAAAGCCCCACTACTGCATAGTTAGATTTGGGTTGTGCTGGTTTTTCCTCAATGCTAAGTACATTACCTGCATTGTCAAACTCGGCTACCCCATAGCGTTCAGGGTCTTTTACGTAATAACCAAAAACAGTAGCTTTGCGTTCTTTCGTTACATTTTCTACTGCTTGAAAAAGCATTTTTGAAAAACTTTGTCCGTAGAAAATATTGTCGCCTAATACCAAACACACATCATCATCTCCTATAAACTCTTCTCCTATGATAAACGCTTGAGCTAAGCCATCGGGACTGGGTTGTTCGGCATAACTAAGGCGAATACCAAAATCAGAGCCATCACCTAACAGGCGCTCAAAACCTGGTAAATCTTGAGGGGTAGAAATTACCAATATCTCACGGATGCCTGAGAGCATCAACACCGACAGTGGATAGTAAATCATTGGTTTATCATAAATAGGAAGCAATTGTTTAGAAACTCCCTTTGTAATGGGGTAAAGACGTGTACCTGAACCTCCTGCTAATATAATTCCTTTCATTAGTTATTAATGTTTAGTTGTTAATCATCATTTTCAGGGATTTCAGCATTCTCAATAATAACTGATTTTTCTCCCTTGCTATTTACTTTATATTCTTTGCCATTCTCTATCAACAATCCTTGTATTACCCCTTTAGCGTGTGCTACATCAAGATCGATAACTCGTTTGTTCATCAGGTAGGTTACCTCACTGTGAAGAGTATGCCCTATAACAAACTTACCTACTTGCCAACGTTCTAAAATAGTTTTGGACTCGGTTGTATCAATAGTTTGTTTGCCCCAACCTCTGTACCACGTAGGACTTATACCAAACTGATAGAGAATACTATACAAGCTATCTTTACATTTTCGTGCTTTTAGATTATCAAAATAGTAGTCACGGGCTTTATCATTTAGTTCTTGTACAGTGAGTCCTAAATTGGAAATTTCTATAGAGATACCAGCGTGTACAAACACATAATCACCTATTTTTTCAACGATATTTTTGGTAGCCAACCAGCGTCCTAATTCTGTATTAGGTTTGTAGAAATGTAAATATTCATCTTGTAATAAAGAAGCATTCTGGAAGTATTTTTTGCGCACATAGCGGAAGTCGTTATTCATATTCATCAAGTCGTGGTTGCCAAGTATAAAATGTACTTTACCCCCTGCTTTTTCAGCTTGTTGTTCTAAATGATAGATAAGCCAAAGTGTTTGTGTAACCCAAAGTCCGCGATCAAAAAAATCACCTACCGTCACTAAATGCCCCTTACCATATTTCCATTGGTATTTAGCATTCATCACCCCATTAGCTATCAAAAACTGCTTAAAAGCCTCAAATTCACCTTCGATGTCCGAAATAGCAATGAGTTTTTGAGGCATATTATACACTGCTGTTTCATTCTTTAATTCTTTTTTAATTCTAAAACTAAAAGATTCTTTATCACTGAGTTGTGCTGTGAATTTTTTACCTTTGATATCCTTAGTAAATGTTTGAATAGACGGTAATGCTACACCTTTCTTCTCAGTAATTTGCTTTACAACAATCCCTTTATCAGTATAAAAAATATAAGGTCCATCAAAGCCTGCTTTAGAGTTATCTTTGTGCAGACGAGCCTGACTGAGAATAGGCATTAACTCTTGTGCTTGTAACCTATTATTGTCTAAAACAAAACAGCATAAAAACGCTAAAAAAGTAATATATGTTTTTTTCATTAGATAAAAAGTGAAAAACTTTGGCAAAGGTATAGTATTTATTTGAAAATAACAAATTTACAGATTAGTAAATTTGCAAAATTAAAAATAAAGCACTACCTTTGTAGCCTTAAAACATTTAAAAAGAAAATTATGAATAAATTAGTATCCTTAGTAACTTTGTTATTACTAACAATCGCTTGTGAAAAATCAGGGGAAGACAACACCCCCTCTACACAGACTTCTACTACACAAATACCTTATGATTGGGATTTCTATTTGGAACCTTCTCGCTTAAATGCAGTGAAAAAGGAGCCTAATATAGAACTGAAAAAGCTGTATTACCAAGTGTATGGTACGCCCTGCGGAGGTTGGTATGACGGCGGTGTTAGTCCTGGTAGTGGTGGTAAAGAGAAAAATGACCGTTGGCTTAAAAACTTCGTTGAAGGAGCTGAACGTGCCCGCAAAACGCCTATTGTGGTGCTTTACGGTATTCCCAATCGCGATTGTGGGTCGTTTTCAAAAGGAGGGCACCCTAATGCTGCTTCTTACAAAGAGTGGATAGACCGCGTAAGTGCCATTATTGGACAACGCCGTGCGGTGGTTATTATTGAGCCTGATGCCATTAACTACTGTGGTCATCCAAGAGGTTCGGCTAAATACAATGAACGTGCTGAATTGCTAAGGTACGCTGCCGAAAAATTAAATAAGAACAACCCTAAAGTAATGAGTTATATTCACGCCGGGAATTCTGTTTTGGTTACCCAACATCCTGAAACTGTTGCCAATGCTATTATAGATGGAGGCTTAAAATATATGCGTGGTTTCGCACTAAATGTTTCAGGAGTAGGAGGCACTGCTGAAGAACAAGCTGGAGCTGAGAAGTTTGTAACTTACTTAGCTTCTAAAGGTTTTAAAGATGTGCATTACGTGATTGACACAGGGCGCAGTGGTATCAATAGACCTAAACACCAAAATGCTAATGCTCCTTATAACTCTTGCAACAACTTCAATGCAGCTTTAGGTCCGCGTAGCACTACTAAAACCACTGGGGCACACGCCGATGCTTATTTGTGGATTAATGGAGGGGGGGGCTCCGACGGTGAATGTAAAATGGGAGCCCCTGCAGCGGGAGAACCTTATCCTGAATATACTCGTGCTTTAGTTAACAACGCAATCAGAGTTAAAAGCATACAAATTTTAGAACTCCCTAACAATCTCAAATAACTACCATTATTCGTAATTATTCACATTTCCATTGAAAGTTTTCTACTTTGGATTGCATTTCAGGGCGGTATTCGTAATGCCACCATTCCGAATAAATAGATTTGAAGTTGTATTTATTCAGTATATCTTTCAGCAACTTGCGATTTTTAAGTACTTTTTTAGAAAGGGTGGTACAAGTATGATGGGCTTTCTCACCAAAAAAATCAAAAGGAGTACCCATATCCAATTCTTTACCATCCTTATCTACTAAAGTGAGATCGACTGCTGCTCCACGATTGTGTTTAGAACCTTTGGCAGGATTGGCTACATAATGAGTACCTGGAAGTATTTTCCACATCTTTTTTTGCACTTCAAGAGGTCTATAGCAATCAAATAGTTTAATGCGATATCCCAAAGTTTTAAACTCCTCATTAGCTTTTACCAAGGCTTCCGCTGTTTTTTTGCGCAGATAGCATTCTCCACACTCATAAACAGCTTGTTTAAGAAAGTTATCAGGAGTTGCATATTTCATATCAAATACAAAATCGGAAGAAAGGCTTTTGAGAAGCACAAAATCAGTTTGTTGTGCCGTAGCAATAAATGTGACAAAAAATGCAAGAATATATTTCATAAATAAAAGAAATTTTAATAGTTATAAGTATTTTTTGCGGATTATCCCCTTCGGAGAACGGGAACACCAAATAAAATAAAAGCGACTTTTTTCGGAAAAGTCGCTTTTATTCTAATTTTAAGGTCTTAAGGCAGACTATAATACACTTGCTAAAGCTTTATTTACTTCACGTACTGCTTCAGTACTTTCTGCAAATTTAGCTTTTTCAGCATCGTTAAGTTTTACCTCTACAATTTTTTCAACACCATCTCTACCGATGATTACAGGAACCCCTACGCACACATCTTTTTGTCCGTATTCACCTTCGAGTAATACTGAGCAAGGGAAAAGTTTCTTTTGGTCGCAAGCGATTGCTTGTACTAAGGCTGATACAGCAGCTCCTGGAGCATACCAAGCTGAAGTTCCTAAAAGTTTAGTAAGAGTAGCTCCACCTACTTTAGTATCTTCGGCTACTTGGTTAAGACGATCAGCACTCAAAAACTCGGTTACTGGCACACCGCGATAGCTTGCCAAACGTGTAAGAGGTAACATACCACTATCACTGTGAGCAGCGATTACCATACCATCTACATCTGAAATCGGACTGTTAAGCGCTTCTGCCAAGCGGTATTTAAAGCGTGCGCTATCAAGTGCACCACCCATACCAATGATGTGGTTTTTAGGTAATTTAGTAGCTTTGTGTACCAAATAAGCCATAGTATCCATAGGGTTGCTCACTACAATTACAATCACATTAGGTGAATATTTCACCAATTGTTCAACAACTGATTTCACAATGTTTGCATTGGTACCGATAAGCTCTTCACGAGTCATACCTGGTTTACGAGGAATACCAGAGGTAATCACAGCTACATCACTGCCTGCAGTTTTTGAGTAATCATTGGTTACCCCTGTAATACGAGTATCAAACCCATTGAGGGAAGCGGTTTGCATCAAATCCATAGCTTTACCTTCTGCAAAACCTTCTTTGATGTCAATTAATACTACTTCAGACGCGAAGTCTTTAATAGCAATGTACTCTGCGCAACTTGCTCCTACGGCACCTGCGCCTACTACTGTAACTTTCATATAATCTATTATTTAAAAATGATGAGTTATAAAAAACTCAATCAATGGTTATTTTCAAGCCACAAAAGTAGAAAGTTTTTAATAATTGTGCAAATATTTTTAAGAAAATTTTTGGATTTTAAAAACTAAAAACTAATCGCTATTTTTTGCTCATTTGCCAATTACTTTGTACTTTTGCACTCTCAAAACAAACCATTCAAAATGAAAGACACTTATTTTGTGGTGGGCATTTCCACCGAAGTTGGCAAAACCATCGTTTCAGCAATTCTTACAGAGGCTTTTCAAGCTGATTATTGGAAACCTATACAATCAGGAGACTTAGAGAACTCAGATACTGACAAAGTAAAACGACTTATCAGCAATACACGCACTGTATTTCACCCTAATAGCTATGGATTACACACTCCTGCAAGTCCACATCTTTCAGCTCAATTAGACGGTGTGCGAATTGAGCTTTCTAAAATTGTTCGCCCTGAAACCAATAATACACTTGTTATAGAAGCAGCAGGCGGATTGTACGTTCCTCTCAATGAAAAAGATATGATGCTTGACCTAATTCATCCTACGGATAAAGTCATTTTAGTTTCTCGTCATTATTTGGGTAGTATCAACCATACGTTACTCACTTACGAAACACTAAAAAACAGAGGGTTAAACATTCATAGTATAGTATTTAGCGGCTCCCCTACCCCATCTACTGAAGAAGTGATTTTACACCATACTAACTTGCCTGTATTACTACATATTGATGAAGAACCTTATTTCGACAAACGAGTTATTTCAGAATATGCTACAAAAGTTAATAACCCTTGAGATTGATAATTAATATATGCAAAATTTAAATGACAGCCTAAAACAACATATACTACAAGCCGTACAAGAACTGTACAACGTAAGTTTAGAAAATGTAGAATTGCAACAAACTAAAAAAGAGTTTGTAGGCGATGTGACCCTCGTGGTCTTCTCGCTTTTACGCCAAATCAAAGGCAATCCTGTGCAAATAGGCGAACAAATAGGAACTTACCTCAAAGAAAAAGTAGGTAATTTAGTAACCGATTTCAATGTGATTAAAGGCTTTCTAAACCTTGTTATCGCAGATACTTATTACCTCAACTTTTTAACAGAAATAAAAGACAATCCTCAGTTTGGATTAGCAACACCTAATAGTAAAGAGGCTATTTTAGTAGAATACTCATCTCCTAACACTAATAAGCCTTTGCACTTAGGACATATCCGTAACAATCTCTTAGGTTATTCAGTAGCCGAAATCTTAAAAGCTGCCGGACATAAAGTGTATAAAACCCAAATTATCAACGATAGAGGAATACACATTTGCAAATCTATGGTAGCTTGGCAACGTTTTGGCAATGGAGAAACTCCTGAAAACACAGGATTAAAAGGAGATAAACTAGTAGGAAACTACTATGTAGCATTCGATAAAGCGTATAAAGAAGAAATCCAAGAACTAATAGCTCAAGGAAAATCTAAAGAGGAAGCTGAGAAACAAGCACCTATATTTGTAGCAGCTCAAGAGATGCTTCGCCAATGGGAAGCAGGCGACCCTGAAGTAATGAAACTTTGGAAACAAATGAACGGATGGGTATACGATGGTTTTGCAGTTACTTATAAGAATTTAGGAGTAGATTTCGACTCGTACTACTACGAAAGCAATACCTATTTATTAGGAAAAGACATCGTAGAACAAGGTCTACAAAAAGGGGTATTCTTCAAAAAAGAAGATGGCTCTGTTTGGTGCGATCTCACCGCCGATGGTTTAGATGAGAAGTTGGTACTCCGTGCCGATGGTACTTCAGTATATATAACCCAAGATATGGGTACTGCCATTCAACGTGTAAAGGACTATCCTGATGTGAAAGGAATGGTCTATACTGTTGGTAACGAACAAGACTACCACTTCAAAGTACTTTTTCTCATTTTAAAAAAATTGGGGTACGATTGGGCTTCACACTTGTACCACCTCAGCTATGGTATGGTAGATTTGCCTAGTGGAAAGATGAAAAGCCGTGAAGGAACCGTTGTTGATGCCGATGACTTAATTGCTGAAATAGAACAGACTGCCAAAGTAATTTCACAGGAACTCGGCAAACTCGATGGCTATACCGAAGCTCAAAAAGAAAATTTGTATCACACTATTGGCTTAGGAGCCTTAAAATACTATATATTAAAGGTAGATCCTAAAAAACGTATTTTATTTGACCCTAAAGAATCTATCGATTTTCAAGGAAATACAGGACCGTTTATCCAATACACATACGCTCGTATCCAATCTATTTTACGCAAATACGCTGAAACGAATAATAACAAAGAAATAACTGTTATACAACCTGATGCTCTACAAGAAAAAGAAAAAAACTTACTGAAAAGTATCACTCTTTTCCCTTTTATTGTACAAGATGCCGCGGATAATTATAGCCCTGCTGTGGTCGCTAATTACGTATACGATTTGGTAAAAGACTTCAATTCATTCTACCAAAACGTTTCCATTTTAGGTGAAGAAGACACTAACAAACGCCATTTTAGAGTAGCTCTGAGCAAAAAAATAGGTGAAATCATCGCAGAATCTTTTAAAATGTTAGGAATACAAGTACCTGAAAGAATGTAGGTTATAAAAAATATGTAAAAAAGTAAAAAAAAAGTTGCTCAAAAATTTGCAGGAATGAATATTTGTCGTACCTTTGCACCGCAAATGAGAAACAAAGTAACTCTTCAGATGCAAGTTTATTGAAACAATTTATATGCGAAAATAGCTCAGTTGGTAGAGCGCAACCTTGCCAAGGTTGAGGTCGCGGGTTCGAACCCCGTTTTTCGCTCTTTTTTTATGTCTATCATAAAGGCTCGGATGGTGGAATCGGTAGACACGCTGGACTTAAAATCCAGTGGGCAGTAATGCCTGTGCGGGTTCAAGTCCCGCTCCGAGTACAACCCTTAATCACTACTTATAAGTAGTGATTTTTTTGCTTTTATGTAACCCTTAAAAATATTTTGACTATGGAAACAGCTGTAACCTTTGCTACCTCTGATGTAGATAAATTAAATTCAATAAAAGATTTTATAAGATCTTTAAATGTCTTTATCATTCAAGAAGAGGACATACCTCAGCCTATTGAAATGACGCCAAGATTAGTAGATTTTCTTAATAAAATAGAGGCTCATAACACTCCTTTCGAGGAATGTGAAAATTTTGATGTAATGATTAATGAAGTAGCTTCTGAATATGGAATTACCTTATAAAATAAAGTAGTACCTAAACTATGAAGAGATACCCTTATATTGTGGCCTATGTAGTAGATAAGATAGAAAGAAGATTATTAAAGGTATTTTTAATATCTATCAAGATACCAGCAAATATCCCGAATAAAAGAACAAAAAGCTTCCTAAAATTTAGACAGATCTTCCTTTTTAGTATCAAACACAAAAACAACTGATTATCAATGTAATAAATTTATTAAAACACTAAACTTTGATAAATCACTCTTTCTAAAAACAACTCTAAAATCTTCTCTATTTTTCTTTTTTATCAAAAAACGAAATTAAAATTTGTACAATCAAAATAAAAATATTACTTTTGCCTCATCAACCGTTAATTGTAAAATTGTTATGAGTACACGTTTCTCCGACACTCAAACGGCTTTTGCTCTTAAAAGCCAATCTGAACTCAATTGGGCTTACCGCCTCTTTAAACTCATAGGTAGTAACACCCTTACTCGTTTAGGCATCGCCCTCACCAACTTCTCTTTAAAACTGCGTTTGCCTATAGAAGGTCTTATCAAGCGCACAGTTTTCAAACAATTCTGTGGTGGCATCTCCGAACAAGACTGTCTGCCTGTAATCAAAAAAATGCACCAAAAAGGTGTTGGCTCTGTACTTGATTACTCAGTAGAAGGAAAAGATGAAGAAACTTCTATCGAAGCTACTTTTGAAAAGACGATGGAAACCATTGATTTTGGCAACCTCCACCGCGACGAAGGTATTCCTATTGTAGTGTTTAAACCTACAGGTTTTGGTCGTTTTGCTATCTTCCAAAAAATTACTGAGAAAAAAGCTCTTACCGATGCGGAAACAAATGAATGGGAACGCATCAAAGCGCGTTTTGATGCTGCTTGTAAACGTGCTTATGACTACAAAATTCCTATCTTAGTAGATGCTGAAGAAAGCTGGATGCAAACCGCTGCCGATGACCTCGTAGAAGAAATGATGGAAAAGTACAACAAAGAAGAAGCTATTGTGTACAACACCTTGCAAATGTATCGTCACGATCGTTTACCTTATCTAAAAGGACTCTATGAACGTGCCGTAAACAAAGGATTTTATATAGGTGTAAAAATCGTACGAGGCGCCTATATGGAAAAAGAAAATGAACGCGCTGCCGAACAAGGATACCCTACACCTATCTGCCCTAACAAGCAAGCTACTGATGATAATTACAATGCTGTTGTACGATATATCATTGAACATATCGACCGAATTGCACTCTTTGCAGGTACTCACAACGAAGAAAGTGCAGCTTTGATAATGGACTTAATGAAAGAAAAAGGATTGCAACCTAACGACAAACGCGTGTGGATAGCTCAACTATACGGAATGAGTGACCATATCAGTTTCAATGCTTCTAAAGAAGGCTATAACATCGCTAAATATTTGCCTTTTGGCCCCGTACGCGAAGTAATGCCTTACTTAATACGCCGTGCTGAAGAAAACACCTCAGTAGCTGGACAAACAGGACGCGAGCTTTCTCTTTTAAAAGCTGAGAAAAAACGCCGTAGCCAAGAAAAAAAATAATAAACAGAATATTTTTTAGGGTTATAGTTGCTATTATCATTAATATTTGTAATTTTGCGCCCTGAAAAATTAGAAGTTTTTATACCTTAATGCTTACTGATAAAAATGTTTAGTGAAACCATCCCTAATTCAAAAATCTTCGCTTGTTCTAAAAGCATAGAACTCGCTGAGAAAATTGCAGAAAAATACGGTACTCCGCTCGGTGAAGTTAAACTATCTTATTATAGTGATGGCGAGTTTCAGCCCTCTTTTGAGGAATCAATTAGAGGGGCACGCGTTTTCTTAATATGCTCTACTTTCCCTAATTCGGATAATTTAATGGAGCTTTTGCTAATGATAGACGCTGCCAAACGCGCTTCAGCACGCCATATCACTGCGGTAATGCCATACTTTGGTTGGGCTCGCCAAGATAGAAAAGATAAACCTAGAGTGCCCATAGGAGCAAAATTGGTTGCTAACCTCTTACAAGCGGCAGGTGCTACTCGCATTATGACAATGGACTTGCACGCCGACCAAATTCAAGGTTTCTTTGAACGCCCTGTAGATCACCTTTTTGCTTCAAGTATTTTCTTGCCTTATTTGCAAAGTTTGAATTTAAATAACTTGTGTATCGCTTCACCTGATATGGGTGGTTCTAAAAGAGCTTATGCATATTCTAAGTTTTTAAAATGTGATGTAGTAATTTGCTACAAACAGCGCAAACAAGCTAATGTGATTGAAACAATGGAACTTATTGGGGATGTAGAAGGTAAAAATGTAGTATTAGTCGATGATATGGTTGATACTGCTGGCACCTTAGTAAAAGCTGCCCAACTAATGAAAGATCGAGGTGCTGTAAGTGTAAGAGCTGTTGCTACTCACCCTATCCTCAGTGGCAATGCTCACGAACGTATAGAAAATTCAGCTTTAGAAGAATTAATCGTAACTGATTCAATACCTCTAAAACAACCTTCAAACAAAATAAAAGTATTGAGTTGTGCTGAACTATTCGCCGACGTAATGCACAAAGTACACCACAATGAACCTATCAGTTCTAAATTTATAATGTAAAAATTAGGGATTAACTAAAAATAAGTAACTTAATAACTATATATAAATAAATGAAATCAATTACAATCAAAGGATCTCAAAGAGAAAGCGTGGGCAAAGCAGCTAGCAAAGCCTTACGTAATGCTGGACAGGTTCCTTGCGTACTATACGGAGGAGACAATGTTCTGCATTTTTCAGCACCTGAATTAGCGTTCAAAAACATCGTGTACACTCCTAATGTATACACCGCTGCGATTGAATTAAATGGTAAAACTTACGATGCCATTCTGCAAGACATTCAGTTTGACCCTGTAACTGATAAAATCATCCATATCGATTTCTATCAGTTGAACAAAAACAAAGAAATCACTATCGAAGTGCCTATCCAAATCGAAGGAACTTCTCCTGGTATTATGGCTGGTGGTACTTTGCGTATTGTTAACCGCAAACTCAAAGTAAAAGCACTTCCTGATAACTTGCCTGACTTCGTTCCTGTAAACATTTCAGGTTTGGAAATGGGTAACAAATTATATGTTACTAAATTAGCTCAAGAAAACTACAAAATTATGCACCCAGATAACACTGTAGTTTGCCAGATAAGAGTATCTCGTGCCGCAATGAAAGCTGCTCAAGACGCTGCTAAAGCTGAAAAAGCTGCTAAAAAGAAATAATATTTAGTAAATAGATTTTCTTACAAAAAGAGGCTGTCTAAAAAGTTTAGTTTTAACTTTTTTAGACAGTCTCTTTCATATTAATTCAACTAAAAAAGAATTTTTATACTGAGTATAATACTTTTTTCACTATATTTGTCGCCTGATTTTATACATTACTATTTTTTATGGAAAGTATTTTTAAACATTGTCCTAATTGTACTTCTACTCATATAGAGTTCCCTAACAACGTACGCTTTCTCTGCCACGATTGTGGTTTTACCTATTTTCATAATATTGCTGCTGCTGTAGCTGTAGTGTTTCGTCACCAAGATAAAATACTCTTTACAGTGCGCAATATGGATCCCGATAAAGGCAAACTAGACCTCCCAGGAGGATTTATCGACCCCGAGGAAACTGCTCAAGAAGCTGCTTGCCGTGAAGTAAAAGAGGAAATGGGAATGATTATAAAGCCTGAACAATTGCGATTTATCACTACCTTTCCCAACAACTATCTGTACAAAAATGTACCTTACCGCACTATGGATATTTTCTTCGAGTGCAAATTAGCTGAAGAACAAGTACACATAGTTGCTCCCGACGAAATCAAAGCCTTAGAATGGTTCAAACTACAAGAAATCCCTGAAGAAAAAATAGGTTTTGTATCGGTGAGAACGGTAATCCAACAACTAAAAAAATCCGCCCTATGAAAACAGTAGAACAATACAGAGAAGCCTTCTTAGACCATCTCAACTCTAAACTTTTTGTAAAAGAACCCCGCAATTTGTATGAACCTATGCGTTACATTTTGCAATTGGGAGGCAAACGATTGCGCCCTATCCTCACTCTCATAGCAACTGATCTTTTTGATGCCGATTACCACAAAGCTCTCAATGCAGCTATGGCTATAGAAATATTACATAATTTTTCCCTCGTTCACGATGATATTATGGACAAGGCTTCTTTACGACGTGGAGAGACTACTGTACACAAAAAATGGAACACCAATATCGCTATCCTCTCTGGCGATGCAATGCTGGTTAAAGCCTATCAATTATTAGACGACTATCCTACTGAGGTTTTTTCTCTTCTTACTAAAATACTTTCACGTACTGCTTTACAAGTATGTGAAGGACAACAATGGGATATGGATTTTGAAATTCAAACCGAAGTAAGTATCCCCGATTATTTACAGATGATACGCTACAAAACAGCTGTACTCATAGGGGCTGCTTTACAAATGGGGGTTATCATAGCTAATGCTTCTCCTGAAAATCAAATGCCGATTTATACTTTTGGTGAAGAATTAGGTTTAGCATTCCAACTGCAAGATGATTATTTAGACACTTTTGGCGATGAGTCTTTTGGCAAACGTATAGGTGGTGATATCATCGAAAATAAAAAGACAATTCTTTATCTAACTGCCTTAAAATTAGCCGATGAACAACAGCGAAAAACACTGTTACAACACTACGCTACTACCGAAGATAGTCAGCAGAAAATCAACGAAGTAAAAGCATTATTCGAAGCCACTGGAGCAACTACAGCTGTACGTCAAGAAATAGAGTACACTACCCGTAGAGCCCTTAGTGCACTCACCGAGCTCACCATCAGCGATGAAAAACGCCATTATCTAAAAGAATTTGCCCTAAAGCTAATGAATAGAAAGGTCTAACTTAAATTTGCTAATTGGCAAATTATTCTTATTTTTGCGCGCTAATTTAAAGAAGAGACCCAAATGTTTAAATGGATAAAAGCCAGTTTTTGGAGTACCATAGCTGGCTTAATATTGCGCAACCGAATTGCTTTTCTACTACTCATAATTGCTATCACTGGAGGCTTAGCTTCTCAGTGGAAGAACGTTCGCTTTACCTTCACCGAAGCGAATATGCTCCCCGATGATCACCCCGTGAATATGGAGTACAAACACTTCCTCAATAAGTTTGGTGAAGAAGGTAACTTGATATTAATGGCGTTAGACGATGAAAAAATCTATACGCCCGAGGTGCTCAACAAATGGATTGCCCTTAGTAACGAACTGAAGCAATTTAAACAAATAGACGCAGTTATCTCTATTAATAACCTCCCTATCTTGGTAAAGGACACTGCTCAGCAACGCTTTGTTACTCATAAATTCATTGAAGGAGAAGTAAAAACTCAAGCTCAAGC
Organism: Capnocytophaga sp. oral taxon 326 str. F0382; assembly: GCF_000318295.1. NCBI lineage: Bacteria > Pseudomonadati > Bacteroidota > Flavobacteriia > Flavobacteriales > Flavobacteriaceae > Capnocytophaga > Capnocytophaga sp. oral taxon 326. The sequence continues at coordinate 15,965 of NZ_KB291457.1, read as the reverse complement.
TGATAGTCTCCAGCAAATACTCTCCGAAAAATTGCCTTTCTACGAAGGTCTTATCTACAACAAGAAAAATAACACCTTGCAAACAGCCGTGTATATGAACAAGAAAATTGTCAATACACAAGCTCGCAAGGATTTTATCCTCAACGATTTTATTCCCATTGTAGAAAAATTTGAACAGCAAACTGGACTCAAAGTGCATACTTCGGGTATGCCTTATATTCGTACCCTTAGCGCTCAAAATATAATGGATGAGATTGGGCTATTTATCTTAGCTGCCTTACTTTCCACCTCAGCGATTTTCTTTTTCTTCTTCCGTTCATTCAGGGCAATGTTCATCTCTATGGGCGTGGTATCAATTGCAGTAATGTGGGTTTTTGGATTTTTGGGGCTTTTCGGCTACGAAATTACTATTCTCACAGGACTTATTCCACCATTAGTGATTGTAATTGGTATCCCTAACTGTGTGTTTCTCATCAATAAATATCAGCAAGAAATTAGTAAACACGGCAACCAAGCCAAGTCTCTTATTAGGGTTATCCGCAACGTGGGCAATGTAACCCTGCTCACCAATCTCACCACGGCTATCGGTTTTGCTACCTTCATTTTTACTGAAAGTACCTTGCTTAAACAATTTGGTGTGATTGCTTCTATCAATGTAGTGTCTATTTTCTTCATCTCTCTATTGGTTATCCCCATTATTTATAGTTATATGAGTATTCCTAAGGAAAAACACCTTAGGCATTTGCACCGCAACTGGATTGGTGGACTCATCAAATTCATTGAAAATACAGTTAAACACCATCGCATTGCGGTATTTACAACAGCTATTGCGTTGCTCATTTTGAGTATCATAGGTATTTACAAAATTAAAATTTCAGGGAGTCTCATTGAAGATATGCCTAAATCAGCTGCTTTCTTTGATGATATTGGCTTCTTTGAGAAAAATTATGGAGGAATTATGCCTTTGGAAATCACCATTAATACTAAACAAAAAAATGGCGTCACTAAATTAGCTAACCTCAAACGCATTGATGAACTCTGCACTCATATTGAGGAAATCCCTGAAATATCCAAACCTCTTTCATTAGTAAACTTAGTAAAATACGCCAAACAAGCCTATTACAACGGCAACCCTAAATATTACAGTTTACCTACTACTCAAGAGCAAAATTTCATTCTTTCGTACGTAAAGAACTCTAAAGGCAATGCCAATATGCTTTCTGCTTATGTAGATTCTTTAGGGCAAACAGCACGTATCACTACTTTTATGAAGGATATTGGTACGGAAAAGATGCAACAAATAGAGGAAAACATCTACACCAAAGCCCAAAAGCTCTTCCCTAGCGATCGTTTTGATGTAAAAATAACAGGAAAAGCCTATTTGTTTACCAAAGGTACTAATTATTTAGCTACCAACCTCATTTGGTCATTAGCCTTAGCTATTTTGCTCATTGCGCTCATTATGGCGTATATGTTCCGTTCGTTCAAGATGATAGTTGTCTCACTCATTCCTAACCTCTTACCGCTACTCATCACCGCAGGACTGATGGGCTATTTTGGCATTCCGCTCAAACCTTCCACTATACTTGTGTTCAGTATTGCCTTTGGTATTTCGGTAGACGATACTATTCACTTCTTGGCTAAATATCGCTTAGAGTTAGTAGCGCGTAATTGGAAGATTAGCAAATCAGTATATGCTGCTTTACGCGAAACAGGAGTAAGTATGTTCTATACCTCTATTGTACTGCTCTGTGGTTTCTCGGTATTCTTACTCTCAAGTTTTGGAGGTACCAAAGCCCTCGGCGGACTCATATCGGCTACTCTGCTCTTCGCAATGATGACCAACTTATTGCTCTTACCAAGTTTGCTTTTGTCGTTAGAACGCAGCTTGTCTAACAAAGAAACTATCAAAGAGCCTAAAATTGAGATTTTTCCAAAAGAAGAAGAGGAGGAAAACAACGAAAATGAAAAATAGTTTATAATTTTAATAATAAAGATAATAAAAACAATAATTAGTCATTATCAAATCGGCTAATTAACAATAATTATTATGGAAAACAAAAAACATATCGTAATTGTAGGCGGTGGCTTTGCTGGCTTAGAGTTAGTAAAAGTGTTGAACCGTTCTGGAAAATATAAAATTACCTTGGTGGATATGAATAACTACAACTTCTTTCCACCTTTATTATACCAATTGGCAGCAGGATTTATGGAGCCGTCATCTATCTCCTACCCTTTCCGTCGCTTATTCCGAAAGTATAAAAATGCACGTTTTAGGATGGCTACCTTACAAGAAGTTGTTCCTTCAGAAAACAAAATTATTTTGAGCAATGGCGAATTGCAGTACGACATATTGGTAATGGCTACAGGGGCAGAATCTAACTTCTTTGGCAACAAGAATGTAGAAGAAAAAGCTATGCCTATGAAAACTGTAGGTGATGCTTTGATGCTCCGCAACTTAGTATACACCCGTTTGGAGCGCGCTACCCGTACTGAGGATAAAGAATTGCGCCGTAAGCTACTCTCTTTTGCTATTGCAGGAGCAGGTCCCACTGGGGTAGAGCTATCAGGTATCTTTGCTGAAATGAAACAGAACATTATGCGCAAGGATTACCCTGAGCTTACTTATGACGATTTAGGTGATATTTATCTCATCGACGGACAAAACACCGTACTTGCTCCTATGAGCAAAAAAGCTCAAGCATATACCGAAAAGTCCTTGCTTAAAAAAGGGTAAAACTCAAATTAGGAGTACAGGTAACCGATTTTGTAAATGACGAAGTATACCTTTCGGACGGTACAGTGCTCGATGCTCGTAACCTAATATGGGCAGCAGGGATTTCAGCTAAAACCTTCAAAGGTATTGACGACAAACAATACTTGGGTCGTGGACGACGTATGAAAACCGATGCTTACAACAAAATGGAAGGCTTCGAGAACATCTATGCAATCGGCGATTCATCCATTATGACCGCCGACCCTCATTTCCCTGAAGGTCACCCTCAGCTCGCACAAGTAGCCATACAACAAGCTAACAACTTAGGAAAAAACTTCAATAAAGATTTTATAAACCCTACTCCCTTCAGTTATGTCGATAAAGGTTCAATGGCAATCATTGGTCGTAACCAAGCCGTCGCCGATTTGCCTAAACACATTTTCCTCAAAGGCTTCGTAGCGTGGGCTATTTGGGCATTTATACACATAATGTCGCTGGTAAACTTCCGCAACAAAATGAGAGCTTTGTACAACTGGATAGGTTATTACATCAGTAAAGATCAATCTTATCGTATGGTATTGCGCCCTAACGAAAAAGCAAAAGGATGATAATCAAGTAACAGGTAACAAGTAATAGGTAAATAAAAATGGATATCGTTGCAAAACAATGGAAACAACAATTGCAATATCTGCTGGAGGGAAGAGACTATGAGTCGCTTATATTCACTTCAGCAGAAGATATTCCTATTTTACCGTTTTACACCGCTGAAAATGTAAAAAGTCCTTATGCTATCAACGCTAAAACGCAAGTAGCTGTCCCTCTTTTCATATCTGATAAAGAAGCAACACTCAAGCGTATTGTTTTTTGGCAAGAGCAATCGGTATCTTTCTTTTTGTTGGATATACATCCTAAATTTACTCAAAAAGAAGTAGAAGAATGGCTACCTGCAAACTTGCAGTGTTTATTTACTAACTCATTTGCTATTGATACTACAATTTACCAAAAAGCAGGCGCCTCAATGGTGCAACAAATTGCCTTTGGGGTAGCCCAAATCAAAGAAAATCCTCACACTGCTGATGTACTCAATGTAAAAGTCGCAGTGGGAGGTACTTTTTTATTAGAAATAGCCAAATTGCGTGCTTTTCGCAGGCTACTAAATGAACAACTCCCTACCCTACCCCTTTGCCTCATCGCTGAAGTATCAAGTAGAGGTTTATCGCTACTGAAATCATCATACAACGAAAACTATGTACAATTAGCTTATGAAGCTGCCGTGTTAGGAGGTGCTGATTATCTACTGCCTAAAAATCCTCTTTTCTTTAAAAATAACAACCTAAATACTGAAAAAGCGAATGTAACAACCATTCAAAACATCACAGCTACACGCAACGCTACTCTGCTTAATGGAATGTATGCTATAGAAAGTCTCAGTTATGAAATGTACAAAAAAGCCCTTGTAATGTTAGAGCAGATTACAAAAAAAGGGGGACTTTCTGCTATCACAAAAAACTTTAGCTTGATAAAGGACATAAAACAGAAATCACAACGAGAGCAAGCACTTTTTAATGAGCAGTGCGCTTCTTTACCTGCCATAGATTTATACAGCCGTAAAGATTGGGATTTCTATCCTTTTAGCAAAAAAAAATCATCTGAAGTATTAGAGCTCAAACGCTTGTGGGAACCTTTTGAAAAACGCTTAAAACAAGAAGACTATGACAGAAACGCATAATGCCATAGCTGGCATACCACCTTATGAACGCGGATTTCACGTAATGGGGTATTTAAAAGAAGTGCCCCCTTTGCGCATTATCACCGATGAACTAATGGTAGTTAGTACTTTAGAGGAATTACCTCAAGTGCTTACTCGTGAAGAGACATACGTTTATATTCCTGCTTCCCTTCTTTTAGAAAATAGTACTCAACAAGATTTTATCAGAGAATTATCTTTTAACGACAAACTGCGCATTTTAGTAGATAGTCCTGCGAATAGTTTTGAAATGATTGCATTTCTCCGCCAATTGCGCGCTATTGCCAAAATACCAATCAGCTGCTGGGTGTATTCTATCACCGATTATCTCTATGCTCTCATAGCTCAAACCGATGATTTGATTACCAAAAATAAAGAGTTGGCTTTACCAGAAAACCAACTCTTGATAGCAAATAGTTTAGTTACAAAAACTATTGATCCTTTTTATCTATAATTCTTCTTCGGTATCTAAACCAAGTTCTCTTGCAGATATTTCACGCATTTCCACCTTGCGTATTTTACCCGAGATAGTCATTGGAAATTCGTCTACAAATTTCCAATAACGAGGTACTTTATAGTGGGCAATACGACCCTTACAAAAATCGTGAAGTTCTTGTTCGGTGAGGATAACTCCTTCTTTAGGTTTGATCCAAGCCATTACCTCTTCACCGTATTTCTTACTTGGTACCCCAATCACTTGAGCGTCCATTACGCCTACATACGTATAGAGGAAGTCTTCTATTTCTTTAGGAGAAATGTTCTCACCACCGCGAATGATCAAATCTTTGATACGACCTGAAATGTGGATATAACCATCTTCATCCATCATCGCTAAATCGCCAGAGTGCATCCAGCGTTGTTCGTCTATTACCTGTTGTGTAGCCTGCGGACTATTCCAGTACTTCAACATCACCGAATAGCCACGCGTACAGAGTTCACCATTTTCTCCTCGTTTTACAATTGCTTTAGTCTCGGGGTTGATAATCTTAATTTCCAAATGGTCGTGGATAGTCCCCACTGAGTGAATTTGTTTCTCAAAAGGCGCCCCTATCTTGGTTTGTGTAGATACGGGAGATGTTTCGGTCATACCATAACATATCGTGATTTCGTGCATATTCATTTGCTCTTTCACGCGTTTCATAATCTCGGGAGGACACAAAGCTCCTGCCATTACACCTGTACGCAAACTTGACAAATCGTAAGGATGTTTGTCTAATATATAAAGTTCAGAAATGAACATTGTTGGCACTCCATAGAGCGATGTACACTTTTCTTTTTCTATCGTTTCGAGAGTTTTGGTAGCATCGAAACTATCATTAGGGATTACCATTGTAGCTCCGTGAACTGTACAAGCAAGATTCCCGATAACCATCCCAAAACAATGGTAAAAAGGCACTGGAATACACACCCTATCCTTCTCGGTATAATTCATACGGATGCCTATAAAATAGGCATTATTGAGGATGTTGTGATGGGAAAGTGTAACACCTTTAGGATTGCCCGTAGTACCTGAAGTATACTGTATATTTACAGGATCGTCGAACTGTACTTTTTCTTCAAAAGAAAGTAATTTCTCGTCTGTAACTTTTTTACCATTCTCTAAGAAGCGTTGCCAGCTATCTCCCCAATAGACCTCTTTTCTAAGGGTTTCAGTAAATTCACGAGCATCGTCAATCATTTTTTTATAATTGCTACTCTTAAATTCAGGAGCTGCAAAAATAAATGATATTCCGGATTGATTAATCACATAAATCAGTTCACTGGTACGGTAAGCAGGATTGATATTCACCATTATCACGCCTATTTTGGCAGTAGCATACTGCAAGAGTGTCCACTCATAGCAGTTAGGAGACCAAATACCTCCTCTATCACCTGGCTTTACACCTAAAGCGATGAGCCCTTTGGCTACTGCTGTTACTTGCTCATAAAACTCGGTGTAAGTAACTCTATAGTTTTGATGTACAGAGATAAGCGCCTCTTTGTGAGGAAATTTTTCTACTGTTCGACGGAGGTTCTGGTCGATTGTTTCTCCTAAAAGAGATACATCGGAAGCTCCATAAGTGTAAGCTAAGTTTCTATTCATAAGGATTATTTTTAAGTTATTCTTTTGTTATTTCAACAGATCAGGGCGTTTGGCTTTAGTGTGTTTATAAGCCATATCTTCCCGCCATTGTTCTATTTTAGGTGTATTACCGCTAGTAAGGATTTCGGGTACTTCCCAACCTTTGTAGTTAGCAGGACGTGTATAGACGGGGGGTGCTAACAGATTGTCCTGAAATGAATCGGTGAGAGCTGAAGTTTCGTCGGAGAGGACACCAGGTATGAGGCGAATGATTGCATCGCAGAGTACAGCAGCTCCTAATTCTCCCCCTGAAAGCACATAGTCTCCTATGGAGATTTCTTTAGTGATAAAATGATCACGCACACGCTGGTCTACCCCTTTGAAGTGCCCACATAATATGATAATATTTTCAGCTAACGAGAGCTGATTAGCCATCTTTTGTTGGAGTGTTTTGCCATCGGGGGTGAGGAATATCACCTCGTCATAATCTCTTTCGGCTTTTAAGGCTGAAATACACTTATCGATAGGTTCTATCATCAACACCATTCCTGCTCCTCCACCAAACTGATAATCATCTACTTGACGATAAGCATTATTAGCATAGTCGTGTAGATTGTGGAAATGCACTTCCACTAATTGTTTATCAATAGCACGTTTCATAATGGAGTAGGCAAAGGGGCTCTCCATTATTTCAGGGACTACCGATATAATATCAAGACGCATTGGTTTAACGGTGTTTATTTATTTCGTCCTGCAACTGGCGACGCACTTTTTGCTCGCGTTCTATAGCTGCTTTGCGATAGTTTTCGTACTCTTCTTGCAATTCGGCTAAGTCACTGATGGATTTTTTAGTAACTACATTTCCGTTAGCATATCTATAGATATAGAAAACAAGCAATACTGTCAAAACAACCACAATTCCCCACATAATAGTATTGTAGAGCCCTTTAGAAAGCAAAGCTCCGAAGAAGTTCATACTATCTTTCTGGTTTTTAGTTTCATCAAGTGCTGTTTGTAGCTCTGTGATATTATCGTTGAGGGTTTTGATAGTATTTTCGTGTGTTTTTACGGTTTGTTTTTCAGCTTCAAGTCGAGACTTCACACTGTTGATACTATCGTTCATACTGCGTTGAAAGGTAGCTAATTTAGTTTTGTCAATCAGTTTGAATCTCTCATAAGAGTTTGATCTATCTACCATATACTGAAATTGTTCAGACAGAGTAGTGGGGATTTTTTCTTCTTGTACTGCTTCTACAGGAGCTACTTGAGTAGTAGTACGTGTAGTAGTACGCATAGAAGTTTCTTCTTGGGCAGTAGCTGAAAAGAAAGCAAAAGCTGCTATTGCAACAAACGTAAGTTTTTTCATATTAAAATTATTATTATATAGTTTCTAAAATCTTTTTGAAATCATCTACAATGGTAGCACCTTTATCTTGGTTATACCATCTTTGTAGGTTTTCTTTGAACTCAGGAGAGAGTTTGCCATTTTTAGCTTTTTCCTCTTCTACCATTTTGGTAGCGACTGATGGGCGAGATCCCCAATGTGCTAGTACCTTATCCTCTAAGTCTAAAAACACTACTATAGGAATTGCTTTACCGCCATTGGTAAGAAAAAGGTTCATCAAAGCTTCATTTTCATCTCTAAAAACGAGTTTCATAGTAATTTTAGGGTTGAGTTCAGCTATTTTATGTACCACAGGTACAATTTGAGCTGCATCGGCACACCAACTTTCAGTAATCACTAACAAACAAATACTTTTAGGATAATTTATAAAGAATTGTGCTTTTTCTTCGGGTATCTCTATAGTTTTATCCAAACGTTTGTAGCGTTTTTGGTTAAGAGCTGTGTAGTACACACGCTCTTCGGTCTGTTCTTCCCCACTTGATTTACCTTCGGCTTCGTACTTATCTATTAGATTACGATAGGTTTCGTAGGAAACGGATTTTAGTAGGCTATTGCGGATGATTTGTGTTTTTTCCATTGTTATTTAGGTAAGAGTTAAGAGTTAGGAAGCAATTTGCAAAGTTGATTTATTGAGTTTTTCTTCCGCATATTCTTCAGTAACTATCAATTCTTTAACTCCTGAATTAGGGAGTTCGAACATTGCGTCGGTGAGAATATTCTCGCATAGTGAACGTAAGCCACGTGCACCGAGTTTGTACTCTAAGGCTTTTTCGACGATAAAATTGAGAGCTTCCTCAGTTATATCAAATTTAATACCATCCATTTCAAAGAGCTTTTTATACTGCTTGATAATGGCGTTCTTAGGTTCGGTGAGAATCATACGTAAAGCGTGCTTATCCAATGGATTCATATAGGTTAGCACAGGTAAACGACCTATAATTTCGGGGATTAAACCAAAATCTTTTAAGTCTTTGGGGATGATATACTGTACCAAATTTTTCCTATCGACTTGTGTATTTTTGGACGAGTTGTAACCTACTGTTTGCATATTGAGACGTTTAGAAATAACGCGTTCGATGCCATCAAAAGCACCTCCAGCAATAAACAAAATATGTTCGGTATTTACCTCAATATATTTTTGGTCGGGATGCTTGCGCCCGCCTTTAGGCGGCACGTTCACCACTGATCCTTCCAAGAGTTTGAGCAATGCTTGTTGCACCCCTTCACCCGATACATCACGAGTGATAGAAGGATTATCGCTCTTGCGGGCAATTTTATCAATTTCATCTATGAAAACGATACCACGTTCGGCTTTCTCTACATCGTAATCGGCAGCCTGTAAGAGGCGAGATAGGATACTTTCGACATCTTCGCCCACATATCCTGCTTCAGTAAGTACTGTAGCATCAACAATAGCAATGGGCACGTTGAGCATTTTGGCAATAGTACGGGCCACCAAGGTTTTACCCGTACCTGTTTCGCCAACCATAATGACGTTGCTTTTTTGGATTTCGACCTCATCGTCTGCATCGGGTTGTTGTAGGCGTTTGTAGTGATTATAGACCGCCACAGAGAGGATTTTTTTAGTAAAATCCTGACCTATCACATATTGGTCGAGGAATTGTTTGATTTCTTGAGGTGTTTTGAGGGTCATATCACCTGATACTACAGGCTTACCTTTTTGAGCTTTACTACCAAATGCTTCTTCAATAATGAGATTGGCTTGTTCAACGCAATAATTACATATATTACCAGCCATACCGCGAATGAGCATTTCGGTTTCAGATTCTGCACGACCGCAGAACGAACAATATTCTACTTGTTTTTTAGCCATTATTTTCTTTCTAATACTTCGTCGATCATACCATATTCTTTAGCTTCACGGGCTATCATCCAATAGTCGCGTTCAGAATCTTTATACACTTTAGCAAAAGGTTGCTTAGTGTGTTTGGCAATGATTTCGTAGAGTTCATTTTTGAGTTTCAACATTTCTTTGAGGTTAATTTCCATATCACTGGCTACTCCTTGTGCTCCTCCTGAGGGTTGATGAATCATTACACGAGAGTGTGGCAAAGCTGAGCGTTTACCTTCAGCTCCTGCACATAGTAATACAGCAGCCATTGAAGCAGCAATACCTGTACAGATAGTGGCTACATCGGGTTTGATGAACTGCATAGTGTCGTACATACCCAATCCTGCATATACGCTACCACCGGGAGAGTTGATATAGATTTGGATATCTTTGGCACTATCCACGCTTTCCAAGAAAAGCAATTGAGCGGTAACGATATTTGCTACTTGATCGTTCACATCAGTGCCAAGGAAGATGATTCTATCCATCATCAAGCGGGAAAAAACGTCCATTTGAGCTACGTTTAGCTGGCGTTCTTCCATAATATAGGGAGTCATACTACCTACTATTTTATCGTAGTAAAGGCTGTTTACTCCGTGTTGTTTAATTGCGTATTTTTTAAATTCGTCTGCTAAATTCATTTGTTTAGTTATTAGTTGTTAGTCATTAGTTTTTAGTGTTGTGGTGATTAGGTTATAATTTATCTATATTTTTCTAAAATATTGATTTTCTAAAATATTGATGAGTTCTTCTATGGTTATCTTTAGTTTACTAATATCATCGCCAAGGGCTTGTAGTCGGTTGAGAATTGTTTGTTTCATTTTTAATAAATGTAGTCCAAAATTGCCAAATAAGATACAACAATAGTATTTATCATTAGCAATTTTGGACTGGTTTATAGTATTTTGCAAAAATTACTATTCAGGGAAAGCTATTTTTACGAACTCATCAAATGTTACTTTTTTAACTTCTGTTTTAACATTTTCTTTGTAGAAGTCGATGAGTTTTTTGAATACTAATTGTTGCTGAATACGTTGTACTTCTTCACGGTTTTGCAATACGCGATCAACGATACCATCTACATAGCTATCGTCATCGGTAGGCATACCATATTGAGCTAATTGACCTTTGATATAATCACGTGCAAAATCTTTCAACTCTTCGAACTTAGGATGTAAGTTATTTTCATCCAACACTTTACCTTCGATAAGTTGGTAGCGCAAACCTTTTTCTGAACGGCTGTATTCTTCTTCAGCTTCTTGCTCGGTAAGTTCTTTTTCACCTGCTGTACGCAACCATTTTTTAAGGAAAGTTTCAGGGAGGTCAAACTTAGTATTATCTACTAAATAATCGGTAACTGTGTTGAGGAAATGCTGGTCGGCTTGCTCGTTGTATTGGTGTTGAGCGCCTTCTTTTATTTTGTCGCGCAATTGTTGCTCAGTAGTTACACTTCCATCAGGGAAGAGTTTGTTGAACAACTCTTGATCTAAAGCAGCGCCTTGACGTTCGTTTACCTCTTCCAAAGTGAAAGTAACTTCCACCTCTAAGTGGTGAGCCTCGTCGTGAGATACTTTGAGGTAGTGCATTAGACTATGAGCATCTTTGAACAAACCTTTAGTTTGCAATTGGAATTGGTCGCCTATTTTTTTACCGATGAACTCTTTGCGTGCTGCATCACTAAGTTCTTCTAAAGTGAAAGTAGCTTGAGAATCGATAGATTTTTCTTCGTTGAAGAAAGTACCTGTAATTTCAAGGCTATCATCGTTGATTACTTCACCTTTAGCAACGAGTTTACCAAATTGTTTTTGGATACGTTCTACTTGTTTATCGATTTGGTCATCGGCTACTTCTATTTCATAGCGAACTATAGCTTTTTTAGGTTTTAAATTCACTTCGATAGTAGGAGCTAAGCCAATTTCGAACTCGAAAGTAAAATCGTCGGCATCTAAGTTGATATCTTGTTTTTCTTTAGGCAGTGGATTTCCTAAGATATTGAGTTTTTCGTCGTTTATATATTTGTACAACGAGTCTTGCAACACACGGTTGATCTCGTCAAATTTTACAGCTTTGCCGTACTGTCTTTTAATCATACCTGCAGGTACGTGACCTTTTCTAAATCCAGGGATAGAAGCGGTTTTTCTGTAATCGTTTAGTACTTTTTCTACTTTATCGGCGTAGTCGTTTTTTTCAATTGCTATCTTAATGATCGCATTTAAAGCATCTACTTGCTCTCTGTTGATATTCATTTTTAAAAATATTTAATCTAAAATTTCAAATTGCAAAGATAGTACAAAATGTTTATATACACAAGGTTTTATGTGTTTTTTTTAGGAATTAGGAATTAGGAATTAGAATTTTGGCAGTTCCCAATGGTATTTTACCGATAGCAATCGCACAGCAATTACTACCATTATAGTGATGAATACAACTAAGTTGTGATTGACAAAATCATCGATAAGGAAATAGACTGTACCTCCTGCAATACAAGCGGTTGCATAAATTTCTTTATGAAAGAGGGCAGGCAATTTGTTGGCTAAGATATCACGTATGACTCCTCCAAAACTACCCGTCATCGTACCCAGAATAATAGCGATGGTAGGCGATAAACCAAAACGCAGGGCTTTTTCTATCCCTATAATTGTAAAGACCCCCAACCCAATGGTATCGAATAACATCAGTGATTTGCTCCAGTGTTCTGAAAACTGCTTTTTGAAGAGAATGGTAATCACAACACTAATGACAATCATCAATATATAAGTGAGGTTATTCATCCAAAATACGGGTACACTACCTATCATAATATCGCGGAGTGTTCCCCCTCCTACTCCTGTTACAAAGGCTAAGATGAGCATTCCAAAGATATCCATACGGCGTTCTAAGCCCAGCAATACGCCCGAAACACCAAAAACAGTCGTTCCGATTAAATCCCAGAGATAAATCTGGTCGATTTGTGATAAAAATTGAATCAAATCATCCATTTTAATGCCAAATTTGAGTAAGTTTCCAAGTGTTTCCTATAGGAATAAAGACGAGTGTTATTGATTTTTCAGTGTTTTCACACAACACACTATCAGGATAATAACTAAAGTTATATGTTTGTAATTCGTTGAACTCATCGGTAAGGAGTTCTTCTTCGGTAAGAAGTACACTGTCGTCATTCTGCCTCAATAAGCGCAAGAGCGGTTCAGCTAAGTGCTGCTGCCTAAAAGCCATATCAGTAGTGAATTGCTTAAAAAAATCGGGGAATTGCTTTTGCTGAGTTTTTGTTTGCTCAGTTAGTTTTTTCATTTCGGCATAAGGTAATAGAGTCCCTTTTTTTTGTTCCCAAAACACCTGTTTACAATCATCTTTTGGCACTGCAAAAGTATAGAGATGTACATCGGTATACGACAATTTGTTGAGTAGTTGCAAACGATAATAGGTTTTATTATCTCTTTGCACACTATCCTGCACCCAATAAGTGGGATTATTCCCTGCAAGGGTTTCTAATTGCTTTATTTTAGCTTTTACTTCTGCTAATTCGGCAACTGTTTGCTTTGCAGTATCGGCATTGCAAGATTTTTTGAAGCCTATAACGGAGTTATCGCAGGAAAAAAGCAGTAGAGATAGGGTAATTGTTAAAAGGATTTTCATCTTTCAGATATTACTTTTACTTTATAATCCAACTTATCTACATTTATGTTTTCAGGAATCATAGGCAAAGTATCCATCTTTTCAAAAAACAATTCATAACCACACTTACTCTCAAAAATATCAGGCTCATTTACATCTAAAAAGCCTAATACTTTTACCCCATAATTACCTGCTGGAATATCAAATCTATCTCCTGTATCTCCATTTAGTTCTCCTCCTTCTACATTAGGTTGAGGATTTAGACTTTTTTCTGTAGCAAAATCGGAATAATTACTTTCATAATCCCAATTCATAATCATAAAGATATCTTCCACAGCTAATCTTCCGCTTTTTACTTGTAGAGGCAATGAGACTTCATTTTTAAAAACTACCCAATCGGTAGGGATTTCACTTTTTGAGGTCGTATTTATGAGTATTTCATAATCAAAAGGTTCTATATTATAGATAGGTAGTAATATTCCTCGTTGGATACTTTCCTCTCCTATTGCAGGGTTATTGATGAAGTATTTCAGTAAATCATTATCTTCTATACCTTTTTCGAGTAGGAACTCTTGTAGTACTACTGGATCGAAGAGTACAAACCCAGGGAATTCTAACATTAATTCTGTTTTATAGTGTACCATTGTTGTTTTATTATTTTTAAATTTCTTTGTTCTACTTATACAAACTCAAAGCGCACCATTCCGTCTACATCTATTTTGGTAAGTTTTACTTTGTGGAGGGTATTCACTAAAGCAGGATCCCAAGGAGCTTTTACTTTTACATAATTCTCGGTAAACCCGTGAATGTATCCCTGCTTGTTGTCGCTCTCGAAAATGGACTGTTTTTTCTTTACCTAACTGACTCTCATAAAAAGCATTGCGTTTCTTAGCTGACAATCCGCGTAACATTTTGCTACGTTTAGCTCGTACTGCATCGGGGACTACACCATCCATAAGTACTGCTTCGGTATTGTCACGCTCGGAATAAGTAAATACGTGCAAGTAAGAAATATCTAATTCGTTTAGAAAATGATAAGTTTCTAAGAAATGTTCATCGGTTTCGCCAGGGAAACCTACAATCACATCTACCCCGATACAAGCATCAGGCATCACTTCACGTATTTTGGCGACTCTACTTACATAGAGTTCACGCAAATAGCGGCGCTTCATTTTTTTTAATATATCGTTACTACCACTTTGTAATGGAATGTGAAAGTGAGGTACAAAACTTTTAGACTGTGCTATGAAGTCGATAGTTTCGTCTTTGATAAGATTAGGTTCAATAGAGGAAATGCGCAGGCGTTCGATACCTTCGACCTTATCAAGAGCCTGCACTAATTCTAAAAAGGTATGTTCGTGTTTTTTATTACCAAATTCTCCTTTGCCGTAATCGCCTATATTCACACCCGTAAGCACAATTTCTTTGATACCTTTGTCGGATATTTTTTTAGCGTTATTCAATATATTTTCGATGGTATCACTTCGCGAAATACCACGTGCCATTGGGATAGTGCAATAAGTGCACTTATAATCGCAACCGTCCTGCACCTTCAAAAAAGCACGTGTACGATCGCCAATGGAATAACTTCCGACATAGAAATCGGTTTCGGAAATTTCGCAGGAGTGCACGATGCCCTCGTTGTTTTTGGTGAGGTCATCAATATATTGAGTGATATTGAACTTTTCTTTGGCACCTAATACTAAATCAACTCCATCTACTGAAGCGAGTTCTTCTGGTTTTAATTGAGCATAACAACCTACTGCCGCCAAGAATGCCTTAGGGTTTGTTTTCAGTGCTTTGCGTACAATTTGTTTGAACTGTTTGTCGGCGTTTTCGGTAACCGAGCAGGTGTTAATCACATATATATCAGCAGGGTCGTCGAAATCAACACGAATATAGCCATCTTCTTCAAAGCTACGTGCAATAGTAGAAGTTTCGGCAAAGTTGAGTTTGCAACCCAAAGTATAGAATGCTACTTTTTTCATTTAGTTGTTAGCGTTTAGTCATTAGTCGTTAGAAAAAAAGTCTCTATCCAAAAAGTATTGGACAATGGCTTTTTTCATCAGTATGGTTTGTTCTCCAGGTTTGAGAGCGGGGAGCTCTTGTACTAAACTATAATGAGGCCAACCATCAGGGTCAGTAAATTCATATTTATAATAACCAAAGGGTTCAAGGAGTTTACAAATAGCGATGTGCATTAGGTCTACTTTTTCATCTTTGGCGTAAGGGCGACCTATTTGTCCGAGTTCTTGTACTCCAATGAGATAGATGATACCATCGACATTCAGAGTTTCACCCTCTGTAAAAGTATCGGAGAGGCGTTGCACAATTTCCTCCCAACGGGCTTTTAGCAGCTCGTGTTCCGTCATAATAAAAAATCATTTTGGCGGCAAAGGTACAAAATAATTACGAATTACGAATTACGAATTACGAATTACGAATTACGAAATACAAATTACGAAATAATAACAAGAGAGCTACTCTGGTGAATAGCTCTCTCATTATTTTGTTAATTTGCTTTATTATCTAAATAGAGTGAAGTTACCGTAGAACTCACGTTTGTCGTAC
>NZ_KB291456.1:85869-100702 GCF_000318295.1 Capnocytophaga sp. oral taxon 326 str. F0382 | reverse complement strand
ATCATTTTACAGAGTTAAGTTTAATAATAGACTATTGGGACTTATAAGTCAGTAAGCATTTTATCAGTAAGTGTATCTAATAAAAAACTTTTATGGGTAACGGCTTCAACTTTTTGTATATCATCAGCGTTACAATCCCTGCGTATGCCTTCTGTTTTCTTAACGGAAACTTGGTTCTTATTTACCTTATAAGTATAGGTTATTATGCTTATCATTTCATTACCAAACATACAATTTCGTTCTTTTAAAGGTAGTTGAACTTTTAATAGAACAGTATCTTTCTCAACCTCATAAACCTTGAGCCGCACAAGCAAAAAACTTTGCCAAAGGTGCGAACCGCACGGGCGATTGAGGACTTTGGCAAAGTGTACTGATTTTCTTCTTACCTCTTATCTCTTACCTCTTGTTGAAGATTGATAAGGTTTATTTTCTTCTTTTTGTTTTGTTGTTTTTGGTATTCGTCGAACTGCATTAATAGGTTGTTGTTAGCCCTGATAAGCGCATTGGTTTCGAGCAAAATACTGAAGTACAATTTGGTGGTTTTATGACTGGTTTCGGTGGTACGAATACGGTCGATTTGCTTTTGAACCATTTTAGAGACTTCATCTTTCAGTACTTTGCAATCTTCAAAGATGATGTGTAACTTGTTATAGTCTGAACCTTTAAATATTTCGGCTTCTGCTCTAAACACTTCTTCCATCTTGTCGGAAATGTATTTTAAATCTCTCAGCTGGTTGAACTTGAGGTTCTTGTGATTGTTATTCACGTGCTCATAGCTGTTGAGGGTAATAGCGGTGAGACACTGTGCCATATCCTGCAAGTAATCCAAAATGAGAATGTAGAACTTGCTGGAGGCTACTGAGCTCTCATTCAGTGATTTGATAAAGTAATATACATTGCCTTTTAGTTCGTCGAGTTCTTTTTCGAGTTTTTTAGCGTTCTTCTTGTTTTTGGTGAGTTTACTCAAATCTTGTGTACCGAGGTTTTTCACCACCTTGCTATAGAGTTCATCAATGCGGTAAATCGTTTCGGATACATAGTTAGAGCTTTCTTTTATCACCCCACCGATAGTCGCCAAGTCGGCGCGTTCAAAGCGTTTGCCTTGGGCTTTAGCTTTCTGCTTGTTGCGGTAAATCACGGCATTGCGGATGAGCACGAAGCCTACCACCATAATCATCACGATAAGACCAATTACACTGCCATAATACAGCACGCCAGCCACAATAAAAGCACCGATAAAAGCCACAATAGCAGTTAAGAACCAACCGCCAATTACGTTTAGCACCCCAGCCACACGATATACAGCACTGTCGCGCCCCCAAGCCCTATCGGCGAGAGAGGAACCCATTGCCACCATAAAGGTTACATAAGTGGTAGAGAGCGGTAATTTGAACGACGTACCAAAGGCAATCAAACTACTCGATACCACAAGGTTGATTGCAGCGCGCACAAGGTCGAAAGCGGGAAGGTCTTCTTCTTTTACATTAGGGTCGCGTTCAGGTTTTTCAAAACGGCGATCTATTTTACTGCTGAGCGATTTAGGCATTATAAATTCCACCGCATTGGCGCAAATCACGGTAATACGCACCAAAAAGCGCGAGAGGAAATTAGATGAGAATTTTTCTTCACCGCCTTCATTTTGGCGGGAAAGGTTCACCCCTGTATCAATCACGTGGCGTGCTTTTTTGGAGAACCAAAGGGTGAGAATCATCACAAAGCCTGTGAACAATAGCAAGAAAGTGGGGGTAGTGATTTGCCCATCGGCTAAAGCCCCCATTAGCAAACTATTGTGTGCTACTCCCGAGTTATGCCATATATCATACGACTGATAAGCGGCTACCGGCACCCCGATAAAGTTCACCAAGTCGTTACCTGCAAAAGCCATTGCCAAAGCAAAAGTACCACTGAGGATAATCACGCTAAAGATATTGATTTTCATACGGATAAGCACTTGTGAGAGCACCGAAAAGAAAATAAAACAGCCAATGAGCAGAAGAATGATATTAGCATCTATCCACGCAATGGCTTCTTTAGGAATGAAAGCAACGTCTTTGAGTCCTTTAAAAATGATAAAGTAGGAAAGACCTGTAAGCGACAAGCCGCCAAATACCCCTCCTACGTATTTTACATTGTTTTGATATTTAAAACTGAACACCAATCGGGCTAAGTATTGCACAATAGTACCCACCGTGAAGGCAATAGCTACCGAGGTAAAAATACCCATAATAATCTTGCGAGCCTCGGATGTATTGATGTAGTCGAAAGCTGTGAGTAGAGCTTGGCCACTTGTAAAGGTTTTGATAGTCGCTACACACATTGCAGCCCCCAAAAGCTCGAAAACTATAGATACAGTAGTAGAAGTAGGCAACCCTATAGAGTTGAAGAGGTCGAAGAGGAGAATATCAGCGAGGATAACCGACATAAAGATAATCATTACCTCATCGAAATAGAAGAGTTGGGGGTTAAAGATGCCTTTTCGAGCGATTTCCATCATTCCGCTGGAAAAGACAGCACCGATGGCTACCCCCACGCTGGCGACTATCATAATAGTGCGGATAGTAGCCACTTTAGAGCCAACGGCTGAGTTGAGAAAGTTGGCTGCATCGTTGCTTACGCCCACTACTAAATCGATAATAGCGAGCACTAAAAACACGAACAGCATAAAAATGTAAACCTGTTCCATAACACTTATACTGGTTTGAGAGGGCAAAGGTAGTGTATAATTAGCAAATTAACAAATTAGTAAATTAGAAAATTGGGAAACACTTTCTGTTATATTTTAGTAGAACCGAAAAATATTACTACCTTTGTATTTTCAAATAACTAAAAACTCGTAAAAACATTTTGTAATTATGGATTATCTTATTGCTAAATGCATCCATATCATCTTTGTAGTGAGCTACTTCGCTGGACTTTTCTATATGGTGCGCCTTTTTATCTACCACACCGAAGCCTTAGAAAAAGAAGAGCCTGAGCGTTCTATTCTTCACAAACAATTCAGTTTTATGGAAGAGCGCTTGTGGAACATCATCACTGTTCCCGCCCTTATACTGATGACTACCACCGGACTTTATATGCTCTATGACGGTGGTGAATGGACATTTATGAGACAAGGCTGGATGCACGTCAAACTGCTGTTTATTGTCTTTTTATTTATCTATCATTATTATTCTTGGCGCATAATGAAACGTTTGCAAGCAGGGCAGGCAACCCTCACTTCTGTGCAATTGCGAATGCTCAATGAGGTGGCGACTATTATTCTATTTGTTGTGGTTTTTGCTGTTGTCCTCAAAGGTGTTTTTGTTGCCTATTGGTATGCCTCTTTGTTAGCTTTCGTTGCGATGGGTGTACTGATTATGTTGGTAGTAAAATTAGTGAATAAAGGGAAAAATTAGCAAATGAGATGACTATACAACAGCTTAGAAATACTCCTATAGCAGCACTTCCTGCACTGGCACAACAAATCCGTGAGCGCATTATAGAGGTTATCGCTACACGGGGCGGACACTTAGGTGCGAGTCTCGGGGTGGTGGAACTCACTATCGCATTGCACTATGTGTTCAACACCCCCGATGATGTATTAGTGTGGGATGTGGGACACCAGTGTTACGCCCATAAAATCCTCACGGGTAGAGATGCCGCTTTTGCACACATACGTGAACGGGGCGGCATCAGTGGGTTTCCTAAACGCTCAGAAAGTGAATACGATGCTTTTGGTACGGGACACTCGTCTACCTCGCTCTCGGCAGTTTTGGGTATGGCAATGGCATCGGCTTTGGAGGGGAATACCCAGCGCCAGCACATAGCTGTGATAGGCGATGCGTCAATTGTGAGCGGTATGGCTTTCGAGGCGCTGAACTACGCCGGCACTACCGATGCCAATATGCTTATTATCCTCAACGACAACGCTATGGCTATCGATCCTACCGTGGGGGCTCTCAAAAATTATTTCGAGCAGTTACGCCAAAGAAAAGGTGCCGATGAGACTTTCTTCAATGATTTAAACATCACTTACAAAGGTACGGTAGATGGGCATAACCTCCCTGAATTGCTCACTTCTCTTGAAGCTGAAAAAAATGAGAGAGGCGTGCGACTCTTGCACGTGCTTACCACCAAAGGCAAGGGGTTTGCCAAAGCTGAAGCTCAACAAGTGAGTTACCATTCGCCCGCCCTATTTGATAAAATTACGGGAGAACCGCTGCCCGAAACCCCATCTCTACCTGCTAAGTACCAAGAGGTGGTAGGGCAGACCCTCACCCAGCTTGCCGCACTCAACCCTAAAATTATAGCCATTACCCCTGCAATGAGCAGCGGTAGCGGACTTACAGCTATGCACCAATCTTTCCCAAATTGGGTGTTTGATGTAGGTATTGCCGAACAACACGCTGTAACCTTTGCAGCAGGTTGGGCTGCGCGTGGGTTTATCCCTTATTGTGTGATTTATTCCACTTTCTTGCAACGCGCTTACGACCAACTCATTCACGATGTAGCCCTGCAAAATCTCCCCGTAGTGTTCTGCATCGACCGCGCGGGACTTGTAGGTGAAGATGGTGCTACCCATCACGGGGTGTTTGATATGGCATTTTTGCGTCCCATTCCTAACCTCATTATCGCCTCACCGCGCAACGCTACCGAGTTGCGTCATCTGCTTTATACAGCTCAGCAACCATTAGAACATCCTATTGCCATTCGCTATCCGCGCGGTAGATGTAATGAAAAACATTGGCAACAACCTTTTCAGGCATTGCCTATTGGCAAGGGAGAGCAGCTAAAAGAAGGTAGTGAAATAGCAGTACTTACCATTGGTGCTATCGCCGAAGAGGTTGCCGAGCAAATCCAAAAGAGTACTACTGCTGAAAAATACGCTCATTACGATATGCGTTTTCTCAAACCTTTAGATGAGGAAATGCTGCATCACATCTTCCAAAAATACAAGAAAATTATCACCGTAGAAGAAGGAGTTACAGGTGGTCTTGGCAGTGCTATAGCCGAATTTGCTACGCAACACAATTATACTATCCCTTTGAAAATCATCACACTTCCTAATGAGTTTATGGGGGTAATGAGCCGATTTACCGATTTGTCAATTGGCTAATTGCCAAATAATCCCTACCTTTGCACCCCGAATCATTTAGCATCACTTTTAGTATGAAAAAACTCATTATCGCACTCCTTCTTTGCAGCGTTACAACGTGGGGACAAGTGCGCAAGGCTAAGGCTTTTCAAGCCGATGTAAAAAGCGATACCATCAGGGTAATTGAAGACCCCGAAGCTCTTAAATTTACCTTCAACCGATACCAACAAGCACAACAAAAATGGTTTAAATTCAACCAAGTAGGGTTGAATATGAGTGAGGTAGCTTTCTCCAATTGGAATGCAGGGGGGGAATCCTCAATTTCGGGTATTATGAATGCCAAATTCCGCCGCCGTTATACAGAACGCACTTTCTTTTGGGATAATGAACTCGAAATCAACTATGGTATCAATGCCCAAAAAGGACGCGAAGTGCGCAAAACAGATGATAAGTTGTCATTCATTTCTTCATTTGGCTATCGCGGCGACTCTCAGTCGTTTTGGTATTACACCGCACGTTATCAGTTTTTATCGCAAATCAGCAATGGGTATAACTATCCCGATGTAGAAAAACCTATCTCTAAATTCTTAGCGCCAGCGTACATTACCTTCGGTTTGGGAGCTGAATACGCACCTGCTAAAATCAATTTCAACCTCTTTCTTTCACCTATTACGCTCAAAACCACTGCTGTATTCAATCAGCGTTTAGCCGATGACGGTGCTTTTGGGGTAGAAAAAGCCCAACGCGCCCCCGATGGTACTATCCTCAAGAAAGGAAAACGCACGCATAATGAGCTCGGTTTTTCAGTATCAGGGCGTTGGGATAAAAAGATAATGGAAAATATGATGCTCAACACCACCTTCAACTTCTATGGCGACTATCTCAGAAACTTTGGAAATATAGATGTGGATTGGGAAACCAACCTCAACCTAAAGGTGAATAGCTATGTACAAGCGCGTATAGGGGTGCATATCAAATACGACGACGATGTGAAATTCTATTCGTACACTGCTCCTAACGGAGAAAAACACAACTATGGAGCACGCACTCAGCTCAAACAAATTTTGGGAGTAGGGGTATTATATACTTTTTAAGTGATGTTTTTAGAAAATACAGTAAACAACAACGAAAAAACGGGTTGGATAGAAGTGATTTGTGGGTCGATGTTCTCGGGTAAAACCGAAGAACTGATTCGCCGATTGCGCCGTGCTCAATTTGCTAAACAGAAGGTAGAAATCTTCAAACCTGCCTTCGATACTCGCTATGACGATACCAATATCGTGTCACACAACGCCAATGAAATCCCCTCAACTCCTGTAGAAGCCGCTTCTAGTATTATGCTCTTAGCCGATGGTTGCGATGTGGTGGGCATAGATGAAGCACAATTCTTTGACGATGAAATCGTGAATGTGTGCAACGAACTCGCCAATCGCGGTATGCGTGTGATTGTAGCAGGACTTGATATGGACTACAAGGGCAGACCTTTTGGTCCGATGCCTTTTCTGATGGCAACTGCTGAATATGTTACCAAGGTACACGCTGTTTGTACCCGCACGGGCAACCTCGCCAACTACAGTTTCCGCAAAGTAGCTAACGATCAACAGAGAATGCTGGGTGAAGCCGATAGTTACGAACCTTTGAGTCGCGCAGCTTTCTATAAAGCGATGAAGTCAGGGGATAGGGGGTAGGTGTCAGGTTTTAGGGGGGAGTAAAAAATAGAGTTTAGATGATTTGTTGGAATAAAAAGTTGTATCTTTGTAAAAAAATAATAGAATTATGAGTATTGCCGTATTAACACAGAATCCAAATGTTCAGTTTATAACCGATAGTAATGGAAGAACAGTATCAGCCATAGTTCCTATAAATGAATATAATACTATGTTGAAAATCATAAAACAATATGATTCCGATGATGAGTTTACAGAAGAAGAATTAAAAAGAATAGCCATATCACATCAGCAAGCTAAAGAGGGAAAAATGGTGAAGAGTGAAGAAGTTTTTAAAATGCTAAGAGCTGAGTATGGAAATTAATTGGACTAATGAGGCTATTGAAAGTTTTAGAGATACACTTCGTTATTGGAGTAAGCGAAATTATAGTAACGATTATTCCAATAAAATTATTGATGAGGTAGAAAAAGCTGAAATTTTTCTAAAAGAAAATCCTATGTTACTTTCAAAATTTGTAGAAGGGGTTAAATTATATAAAATACTAATTATGAAAGGGAAGTTTGCTTTGTATTATGATTTTATAGAAGAAGAAAATCTAATTGTAATAAAATTTTTTAGAAGTACCAAGCAAAAACCTTTAGAGTAGTTTTTTGAGTTGAAAAAAGAAATGATTTCCATAGAAGAGCTAAAAACAATACTTTTAAAAGGAGATTAACAAAACTTATGACCGAATCCTTATTTTTTACTTGTGAAGAAATAGACCTCAACCCTCGTGCTTCTTGGGCAGAGCTTTTGCAAATAGCTTTTGTAAATAAAGAGCAATATTTTTCTATAAGTAAATTAGCTTATGAAGAAGAACTCTATTTTGAATACAATGAGCAAACTCATTATATTTATGCCTTGTGTCAAGATGTAGTGTTTGAATTGAAAGCCAATGCCTTGCATATCTATATCACAAAAACCCTAAAAAGTAATTGCCCTTTCAGTACTATTATAATACAATTACCTTCTTTTTCTGTTGATTTAGAAGAAGTGTTGCAAGAATTAAAAAAGAAAGTCCGATAAAAGAATTATCGGACTTCTTCATTAACCAACCAAAACTTTAAATTATGAAAACTATTATTTGAAGTTTACAATGAGCTACCACCCTCATTGCGATGCAAAGGTACGAATAAAACAGTACTTGTCAAGTGTATTTTTAAGTTTAACAAAAGTTTAATATAAAAGGGGCTCTATAAGCCCCTTTTAGCGTAATTTTAATACTTAAAACACTTATTTTTTTAAGATTTTGTTTACCATTTTTATTTGGCATTACGTGCTTCAATCCACTTGCGGGCATTGATAAATGCCTCTAACCAAGGGCTAACCGCTGTTTTTTCACTCGGATAGTATGCCCATTGCCAAGGAAAAACTGATCGCTCTATATGAGGCATCGTTACCAAATGTCGCCCTGTTTTGTCGCATAGCATAGCCGTGTTGTAATCAGAGCCATTAGGATTGGCAGGGTACTCCTGATAAGCGTATTTACCTACGATATTATATTCGGCTTCTGCCAATGGCAAATGGAATTTTCCTTCGCCGTGTGATATCCATACCCCTAAGGTACTACCTGCAAGGGTGGAGAGCATCACCGAGTTGTTCTCTGGAATAGTTACTGATACAAAACCACTTTCGTGCTTGCCACTATCGTTATGCCACATTTTACCGTGTTCCGCGTGCTCAGGATTGATGACTTCTAACTCCATAAACAACTGACAGCCATTGCAGATACCTACTGAAAGGGTATCGGGGCGGGCAAAGAAGTTGTCTAACGCTTTTTTAGCTTGCTCGTTGTA
Organism: Capnocytophaga sp. oral taxon 326 str. F0382; assembly: GCF_000318295.1. Taxonomy (NCBI): domain Bacteria; kingdom Pseudomonadati; phylum Bacteroidota; class Flavobacteriia; order Flavobacteriales; family Flavobacteriaceae; genus Capnocytophaga; species Capnocytophaga sp. oral taxon 326. The sequence continues at coordinate 92,125 of NZ_KB291456.1, read as the reverse complement.
GAGTAAAGCTCCTGCCCAACCTTTGGCACTGCCTAATACATCGGAGTTAGAGAAACCGCCCACAGCCCCTATAAATTGTACATCTTCTAAGGTTTCACGTCCGCTGATAAGGTCGGTGGTATGCACGTCTTTCACATCAAAGCCTGCTAAGTATAGGGCATTTGCCATTTCGCGCTCGGAGTTACTACCCTTTTCGCGTATCACTGCCGCTATAGGGCGTTTGCCTGCGGGGCGTGTGGGTTTTTCGCCCGTGAAATGCGCTGGGAAAGTGTATTGCAAAGGCTGTTCGGAGTAGTTTTGATAACGCTCGGTTGCCTTGTCGTTTTTCGTTTGTTGTTTGTCTAATAGGTAAGAAGTGAGGTACCACACATCGCGCAATTCGGGGATATTGAAATGGTATGATTTTCCGAAATGGTGAATAGTAAGTTCTTGTGAAGTAGTTACTTCGCCTATATTAGCCCATTCTAAGAAGTTTTCTTCCAAAGTAGCTTCAACACTGCTATCGGCTTGAATTACTACCCCTGCATTTTCAGCAAAAAGGGTTTTGATAAGGTCTTCATCGTCTGAAAGTCCGCTCAAATCGATGGTAGCTCCTAAGTCGTTTTCGGCAAAACACATCTCTAAAAGCGTTGTGATAAGTCCGCCGCTACCAATGTCGTGTCCTGCTTGTATTTTACCTTCTTTTATCAGTGATTGTAATACGTTGAAAGCTATTTTAAAGCCTTCGGCATCTGTTACGGTAGGGGCTTTATCGCCTATTTTGTTTAATACTTGGGCAAAAGCCGAACCTCCTAATTCAAATTGAGCGCCCGAGAAGTTGATATAATAAATGTTACCTCCATTGCGTTTCAATACGGGCTCTACTACTTTTTGCACGTCAGTACAATGGGCAGCCGCCGAAATAATCACCGTGCCTGGGGCAATCACATCACCTCCTTCGGGGTATTTTTGTTTCATCGATAGGGAATCTTTACCGGTAGGGATATTGATACCCAATTCAATCGCAAAATCAGAAGCTGCTTCTACGGCTTCGTACAAACGCGCATCTTCTCCTTTATTGCGGCACGCCCACATCCAGTTGGCGGATAGCGATACACTTTGCAAGCCGTCTTTTAGTGGCGCCCAAACAATGTTAGTCAGTGCTTCGGCAATGGCATTGCGACTGCCTGCAGTAGGGCTGATAAGTGCCGTAAGAGGCGAATGACCAATACTGGTAGCGATTCCTTCTTTGCCATTATAGTCCAAAGCCATCACCCCAACGTTGTTCAAAGGGAGTTGTAGTGCGCCTGCACATTGTTGTTTGGCGACTTTGCCCCCTACACAACGGTCTACCTTATTGGTAAGCCAGTCTTTACAAGCCACACTTTCTAATTGCAGTACTTGTACCAAATAGTTCTGTAACTGACTTGCATAGTAGTGTAGCTCCTCGTAGTTAGTAACTACTGTTTCATCGGTCATTACGGTTTTTGGCGAACTGCCAAAGAGCGCACTGAGGTATAAATCCATTGGGCGAGTACCTTTCTTTGCAGAGGCAATGCTGAAATGCTTGTCGCTGGTAACCACACCTACCTCGTACATAGGCGCACGCTCACGGTCGGCAATGGTTTTTAGTTTGGCAATAGCCGAATTGGGCAATACCAATCCCATACGCTCTTGAGATTCATTGCCTATAATTTCCTTGTCCGATAGGGTAGGGTCGCCTACGGGCAGTTTGTCTAAGTCGATTTTACCACCAGTTTCTTCTATGAGTTCTGAGAGACAGTTGAGGTGTCCGCCAGCCCCGTGGTCGTGTATAGAAACGATAGGATTCTCGTCTGATTCTACCATTGCGCGGATAGCATTGGCAGCGCGTTTTTGCATTTCGGGGTTAGAACGCTGTACCGCATTGAGCTCAATACCTGTACCAAAAGCACCAGTATTGGCAGATGATACGGCAGCACCTCCCATACCAATGCGGTAGTTTTCACCGCCTAAGATAACGATTTTGTCGCCTTCTTGAGGGGTGCGCTTTATGGCTTGTGAGGCTTTGGCATAACCTACACCTCCTGCTTGCATAATCACTTTGTCAAAGCCTAATTTGCGTCCGCCCTCTTCGTGTTCAAAGGTGAAAAGCGAACCCGTAATGAGTGGTTGACCGAATTTATTACCGAAATCGGTGGCTCCGTTAGAGGCTTTGATGAGGATATCCATTGGTGTTTGGTAGAGCCATTTACGCTCTGCCATTCCTTTTTCCCAAGGGCGATCTTCTTCTAATCGGGGGTAAGCCGTCATATACACCGCTGTACCCGCCAAAGGCAAAGAACCTTGTCCGCCAGCGAGGCGATCGCGTATTTCACCTCCCGAACCTGTAGCAGCCCCGTTGAAAGGCTCTACGGTAGTGGGGAAGTTGTGGGTTTCGGCTTTGAGTGAGAGCACTGCCTCAAAAGGTTTTACCTCGTAGAAATCGGGTTTATCGGCACTTTTAGGTGCGAATTGGTCGACAGTAGCCCCTTTGATGAAAGCCACATTGTCCTTATAAGCCGAAACAATGCTATTAGGATGTTCTTGTGAAGTCTTTTTAATGAGTTTGAAGAGAGTAGAAGGTTTTTCCTCACCATTGATAACAAAAGTGCCGTTGAAGATTTTATGGCGACAGTGTTCGGAGTTGATTTGCGAGAAGCCAAACACTTCCGAGTCGGTGAGTTTGCGCCCCAATTGTTGAGAGAGATTTTGCAGATAGGCAACTTCTTCGGCGCTTAGCGCAAGTCCCTCTTGTTGGTTATACGCCTCGATATCATCGATTTCGAGTGTTGTTTGCGGTTGAATGTCGATAGTAAAGCTATCTTGGGTAAGACCGTTGTATCGCTCAAAGAGCATAGGGTCGAAAGGTGTATTGGGGTCGGTTACCTCGTGGAACTCCTCGATACGGGTAATCCCGTGAATATCCATATTTTGGGTGATTTCCACCGCATTGGTACTCCAAGGGGTAATCATCGCCGCACGGGGCCCGATGAAAGTACCGCTAAGGGTAGGGGAGGGGAGTTGCTGGGCATTGCCAAACAGCCATTTCAGTTTGTTGAGGTCGGTCTCAGTAAGGGCAGCTTCGGTAGCTACCACATAAATAGTGTTTTTGGGGTTTTTAAAGAAGAGAAGCATCTTTTTCAATTAACAATTGACAATTAATAATTCACAATTAACCTATTCTTCATCTAATAAGTCACAAAACATTAAGCGGGTATATAATTTTCGTGGATTGGTCTTTCTTTCGGAACGTTCATTTTCGTCTTTAGGAGGCTTAGTGTAAAGATCCTCATCTATTTCGTGTGGAAATAGAGTTTTAAAGCTATTTCTTTTATAAAAATGTAAAATATTAGGTTCATTTTTGGCGTCTACTATGGCAAATCGACAACCTGTTTTGTTTTCATCATTTAAGAACCACATTTTAATAAAATCTAACACTTCTGAACCTATCCCTTTATTTGAGAATTTGGAAGCAACTGCTAAACGACCTATGAGTACACCTGGGTAACGTGTAAGCATTTTTTCTGCTGTTAGGTAAATCGTAAATGCGAATACTATCATTTGATACGGTAAAACAAGCTACAATTTGCTTTGTGTCTTTTCTCAGTCTAAAACAATAAGTCTTACCCATTTTGTATTGAGTATAGGCGATAGCTTCATTTTGAAAAAAGTCGTCCATATCATCATCACCACAAACAAAGGGGTAACTTTCAGATAAAATGTTATCAGTTAAAACTTCAAGAATACAATTTTCTTCAAGAAATGTCATTATTTATTGAAAATAGGAGATTTACTCAAAATGTTTTGCATCGCTTTATAGCGAGGGTCGGTAGTAATATCTTTTTTGGTACGCAAATCATATTTACGTTCACTCTCTTCCGCCATTTTGCGAAAGCGACGTGCTTCTTTACCATATAATGTGGGTATTGCTTTGATTTCTAATGCCATAATATTATTTTTTTAATCAACTTAGCCAAAATCTTAACCTTTGGCAAGTGTAGTGATACACCAATATTGGCACAAAGGTATAAACTTTTTTTCAATTGGCAATAAATATAAAAAACTCCCTCTTATTTTTTAGATAAGAAGGAGTTTGCATTTTTTTACATTTTATTTTTTCTCTCCCTTGTACGCGACTTTACCATCGATAGAAAGTTCTTGCGTTTTAGGGTTATAAACGTACTTACCATTTTTGTAAGTGTCGTCTTTCTGTTGTTTTAAAAGAGGATTGGTCTCTTCCGTAGTGATGAATAGCTCTACTTGGCTGTTATCCCCTTCTTTGGCTACAATAAAGGCACTAATTATGGCATCATTCATATTTACCTCTACAGGATTGAGGCGTGTGCCTACTTCAAATACTTGTACGCACTCTTGCAGGAGCTCGCTCCACGATTGTCCTGCACTGCCTATACAGCCGTGAGCGTCTCTATCACCTCCTACGGGAGGCATCTCTTCTGTAGCAGAAGGTGCTACCTCGGTGGTTTCTGTTTGGGTAGTTTGCATTGAATTGGTGTTGTTGCAAGCTACCATTGCTATTGCCATTACGGCTACAATACTTAATTTTTTCATTTTTCTTTTTTATGATAGAAAACTGGACAAAGATACAAAACATTTGATAATTAACAATTAATAATGGATAATTTTAACAGAAAAGCTAATATCCGTAGCGGTCGCCCCATAGTTTTTTGAGGTAGTCACGTAGGGCATTCTCACGGGGGTTATCGGAGGGTTCATAGAAGGTTTCTCCTTGCAATTCATCAGGGAGGTAATCCTGAAAGGCAAAATTGCTCTCATAATCGTGAGCGTATTGATAGTCTTTGCCATAGCCGAGTTCTTTCATCAGTTTGGTAGGGGCATTGCGCAAGTGGATAGGCACGCTGAGGTCGCCCGTTTGCTTTACCACTTGTTGGGCTTTGTTGATCGCCTTATAAGAAGCATTGCTCTTAGGCGAAGAAGCGAGATATATAGCACACTGACTGAGAATAATACGCGCCTCGGGATAACCAATAGTGGTTACTGCTTGAAAGGTGTTGTTCGCCAAAATCATTGCTGTAGGGTTGGCATTGCCAATGTCTTCCGAAGCGAGAATGAGCATACGGCGAGCGATAAACTTCACATCTTCACCGCCTTCAATCATTCGTGCCAACCAATAAACAGCCCCATTGGGGTCGCTACCCCGTATTGATTTGATAAAAGCCGAAATGATATCGTAGTGTTGTTCACCTGTTTTGTCGTATAGCACGGTGTTTTTCTGCACGAGGTGCAATACACTATCGTTGGTAATAACAACAGGTTCGCCGTCGGGGGTAGCATTTATAACCAGCTCAAAAGTGTTGAGCAGTTTGCGACCGTCACCGCCAGATAGTTTTAGTAAGGCTTCGGTTTCTTGCAGTTGGATATCTTTGGTTTTGAGAATGGCATCTCGGGTAATGGCATTGTGGAGCAGTTGTTCTAAATCTTTGCGCTCAAAAGCCTTGAGGATATACACTTGGCAACGAGAGAGCAAGGCGGGAATCACCTCAAAACTGGGGTTTTCGGTAGTTGCTCCAATGAGAGTAATCCAACCTTTTTCGACAGCCTGCAAGAGGGAATCTTGTTGGGTTTTGTTAAATCGGTGAATTTCGTCGATGAAAACGATAGGGTTTTGGGTAGTGAAGAGTCCGCCGCTTTGCTTGCTTTGGTCAATTACTTCGCGAACTTCCTTAATCCCTGAACTAATGGCACTCAGGGTATAGAAAGCGCGGTTGCTTTGGTGCGCAATGATATTTGCCAACGTGGTTTTTCCCGTACCTGGGGGACCCCAAAAGATGAGCGATGGCAAAAGACCGCGTTCTATCTGTTGGCGCAAAGCCCCTTGAGCTCCTACTAAGTGCTCTTGTCCCACATATTGCGCAAGGGAAGTGGGGCGCATACGTTCTGCTAAGTTTTCCAATTAACAATTAATAATTAATAATTAACAATTGCCCCCGAACCCCCGAAGGGGGACAATCTGTAAAAGCTACTTTTTGATGAGAAAAACATCTAAAAAGGGGGCTAAAAGGTTTTGTTTTATGTGGGCGTTTGCAAAACGCCCCTACACAACATACTCTAAAAGAGTTGATTTTCATTTATAGACTTTGCTAAAGGTCGTAGCACGACGAGCAATTAAAACTTTGGCAAAGTGTAGCGACGCAAAAGTGATTTTGAGACTTTTTGGACAGCCTCGTAACGATGTACAATAATTCGTCATTCGTCACTCGTCATTCGTCACTCGTCA
>NZ_KB291456.1:79915-85849 GCF_000318295.1 Capnocytophaga sp. oral taxon 326 str. F0382 | reverse complement strand
GTCATTCGTCACTCGTCATTCGTCACTCGTCATTACTGAGTGATATTTGCGCCAGAGGCAGAGCCGATACCTACTACTTCGTCATAGAGAGCGCCAGGAGCGCGGTAGTATACAAGCACAAGGTAAGTATTTTCTGTCTGCTGAAAATTACCACTTATCTCATTAAAATCAATTGTGTTACCTGATTTGGTAGCAAACTTATAGTTGTAAAACCCTTGTTTGAGGAGTACTTTTCCTTTGAAAAGTCCGTCTTTTTCGTCATAAGTGAGTTTGTATTCCTCGCGGAGTTCGTAGTTACTGAATTTGCCGTATACATACACTTCTTTATTCCAAAAAGTAGATTTGCCTTCTAAGGCGAAATGCACTTGGGTGTAATCGGCTTCGTTCGCAGGGTTCATTCCGTTGAGCGTACTAACCAAGAAATCGCCATTGATATCAGGATAATAGGTATAGACATTGCTCGCACGGCTTACATTAGGGAAGAGGTAGCTATTCACCCATTTGCTACGGTCGATACGCGAAATACCCGATGCAGGCACTCGTATATCCTTGCTATCAAAATAGAAATACTCATTACCACCCCAAAAAGCTGTTTCGCGGTCGTAGCGATACACGAGGTCGTTACCCATTACATACTGAGGTTTTACGCCCGTGATAGCCGTATCCCAACGGTAGTTTTGCAGGATAGCTACTTTCACTGCTACATTGGGATTATCAAGTCTGAAATCCTTCTGCCGAATGGTGAACTGTACCACTTGTTGGGTGTCGAAGTATTGCAAATCGCGAGCGCGTTTTACTTCGGTGAGTACGTTCACTTGGGGGGTATAAAGTACAAAACGGCGTGAAAAGAGCTCTGTGCCATAACTATCGGTGATAGAGAGCATATAGTTGCCATTAAGAGTGATTTTGGTGAGTTCGTTAGGGAAAGTAAGGCGGTAATGCGAATAACCTTGCAGGGTGCCATAGGAGTTGCTCTCGGGCTGTAGCGGTTGGCTATCAATACCTTTGAGGTATTCGCTTTTCAGTAGAGAAGAGGCAGACCAATCGGCATTGCAATGGGTAATTTTATAGTAGTAAGTTTCCTCATTCCCCCCGAGGTCATCGAACTGCAAGCTAAACGACTCGTTACGGCGCACGATAGGAAATTGGTTTTTGTCGTTGGCGTCGGCTTTGAAAATAATTGTTTTGATATAGTCGGGTGGGGTTTTCTCCACCAATGCTTGTGCTTGCATTGTAAAAGGGAGTAGGAGTAAAAGTATAAGTTTTTTCATAAGAGATATTAGTTATTCTATAGAAAATATTTTTTTTATGTTCTTTATGTACTTGGAAGCATTGTTGCCTTCTAAAACTAAAGAAGTTTCTCTGTTAGCGTATTTTTCATCACGTGAAGCTGATAACCAATTAAAAGATCCTTCTATCAGTCTTCTATCATCAACACAAATACTTTTGCTATGTATTTGTTTGTATACTATTAAATTAGCACCAGAATTTTTAAGTTCTTCACGACCTTCCAAAGAAATGTTTTTAATACTACCATTTTGTTGTTTATCAAAATTCTCATCTGTAATGATAGTAACTTTAATTCCTTTTGTGATGACATTTTTTATGAGTTCAAGTATATTGTCCTTTTTAATAGCATTAATAGATATGAAAGGAGAACAAATAATAATATGTTTTTCAGCAAGTCTAAAACATTCCTTTAAAGCATTTCTGTGTTCATCTAAAGTGTTTAAATATAGAACTTTATCATCAATGTTAGTAAATAATATATTTTCTGAAAAAATAAAGTTGTTATCTAATTCGTTTTCTTTTTTGTTGTATAATAATTCGGCTAAATATGAAGATGGTGTCTTTTGTCCTTCTTGGAAGATATTCATATTACCAAAAACAATGAAAGAATGTTTAGCTCTAGTAGTGGCAACATTGAGCATATTTATTTTTCCCCCATAATTCATAAATGCAGGTTTCATAGGATCTGAATTTACGGGAGAGAATAATATAATAGGTCGTTCTGCACCTTGTAAAGCATGTACAGTGCCTATTATAATTTTTTCTGCAATTGTCTCTGGAAAATGGTTTTTGACTAACTCTTTTAAATATTCTTTTTGAGCTGAATAAGGTGTTACAATGGCAATTATTTCGTCTAAAGTTTTCTTGTATGCACTTGTTAGTTCTTCTTCATTGTTTTTTAGCCAATGTATTAAAATATTTGCTTCAATAATATTTCTGCTACTTGAAAAATATTTTTCACAAATACCATCAATGTGTAAATATCCTAATTTAGGGAGTAGATGTTTTTTATTATGATTTTTACCTCCCAATAAAATCAAACTATTATTGTATACATTTTTTTGGGCAAAAGCAATTATATCATCTAAACATCTTCTATGTTCTCTTAATAAAGTACCTTTTTGACTACTTCCGTCAGCAGCTTTATAAAAAAAAGGAGTTCTATCTAGAGCTATTTTCATAACACTACCATCACAAGCTAAATAGCCTCTTTGGCTAAGAATTATAAAATCTTTTTCGTTATTTATAACGTTGTATTGTTCTAAGTTTTTACGATCTATAGTAGGGACAATTCCCCAAATGGGTTCTATCTGATGGATGTCACCTACTATTAATGCTTTTTTAGTAAGAAAAAAAGAAGGAATAGCAACTTCTGGAGAAACTTGTCCAGCTTCATCAACGATCATCAAATCAAATAAATTAGGAATGAATATATTTCCTTTACCATAAGAAAGATCTTTACAGAATTTTGGTAATGTATGAAAGGTTGAAATAAAAAGAGGAGTTAATTTAGCAATTCTTCTCATTTTTGTAGATATAGATTCTTTTTCATCAGAAGTGTTAGAAGAAAGTTCTTCTATAAATTCAGCTTCTCTGTAATGGACACATAACCAAAAAAGTTTATGTCTTAAAGAAATATCAAGTTTTACATTCATATCTTCTATAAATGATAAACCTTGGTACTCATCTTTTGTTTTATTAACCAGATTGTCCCACTTCTCTTGATAGATACTTTGCCATTCTTCTAAACTTGTGTTGTAAATTTTATTTCTTTTCTCACATTCTGAATTTATTTCATAAAAATTTTTGAGTGTATTTTCTAATCTATCTAATTTATCTTGTTCTTTTAAAAGTATACTATCAGTAACAGATTGTATTTCATAGTATTTATAAAAAGCAATATCCTGATAAAAGGAGAGCTCTTCTCTTAGAATAAATTTAAAAGCATTTTCTTTGATTCTTTTAAAATTAGGAAAAGGGAAATATTTAATGTAGAAAGGAAAGGAGTTGTATTTTTCCTCTAATAATACTTTGTTTCTATTGAATTTGCTAACAATTTGTTTCTGAGTATGAATCAATTCTTTAACTTTTTCTATAAGAATAGTTAATTTATCTTCAGATTCGATTTTCTGTGCTTTAAGGAATGATGGTATCTCTTGCTTGTTTATGGAAGCTTTAAGATAGGAGTCAATTTCCTCTTTACACTTAAGAATAAGTTTTTTCAACAATTCTTTTGCTTTGCGGATGTTAAAATCCACATTAGTAATTTCTATAAGATTTTCTTTTATGTATTTTAAGAATTGTGAAATGAAAAAACTTTCACTATGAGAATATTCAATATCTCTAACAAAACCTGTGTTAAAATCTTTTATTATTTGATATTTTTTCTCGTCTTTGTTAGTTAAGTATAAACCAAATGAAGAGACAGATTCTATCCATCTTTCTTGTAATATTTTTTTATTTTTGTTCTCTAACTTCATACTATCTAATATATTAGTGATTGCTTGATTGTTAGTAGAACAACCTACAATTAAAGGTGTTTCTATACCTAAAAGAGCAGCATTTACGAAACTGTTAGCTATAAAACTTTGTAAAATAGTAGTTTTTCCCGTGCCAGGAGGTCCATTAATAGCGAAGATGTCATTGAACGTTAGGTTTTGATATTTTGCAAAAGCTTCTCTTTGAGATTTAGACAAAGGGTATTCCTCACCCATATGTCCATAGTGATTAGACACCAAAATAGAAGTTGTTTCTATATTAGTAGGTATTGTGTTAGTGTTAGAGTTTAATAATTTTTCTAAAAGAGTTTTTTGTAGAGTAGATTCATCTAAATTAATTAGATAATTATATAAATTAATGATGTTACGTGTTATGTTACTGTTTTTGTATTTACATAATCTAAACTTAATGCTTTTTTGTGATAAATCGGTTTCTGTATTTTTTTGAAAATCAGAATATCTCTTTTCTGTAATTTTTGTGAAGTAAATAGCGCAATCTTTCCAATATTCACTCCAACTATCTCGGTTAAAATTATAATTAGCTTCTTCAGAATCTAATTTGCTCATTTCAGCGATAGTAGGTCTGTCCTTGGGATTAGGGCTTAGATATTCTCGTAAAAAAATAGGGGTTTCGTCTTCTTTAGGTGGGTATAATGTTCCATCTTCTCCCAAGTAAGCAGGTACCCAATAAGGATATTCTACATTATCATCTTTTTCAATTGAAGTTGAAACAGAATGATCTTTTTCAAATTCTATAAAAATGGGTGCGATTTCTATTTTATTTAATTTTTGTACTTTAAAGTCCAAAGAAGAAATTTCATTTTTGTTTAATTTGATTACCTGAAATTCGACTGTAATGGAGTTTTTGTTAGTAGTATTTACTTTTTTTAAGTAATATTCATCATATTTATTCCATATTTTATCTACCTCTTCCTTGGAAAAAGAAGTTAATTTAAAACTATCTCTGATAATAGGATCTCCTAAAAAATCGACTCTTTTACCTCTTGAAGCGTCTATCAGGGAAGCTCTATAATATTGTAACCATATTTTTAAGTTATTTGTCATTTGTTGTCTATCGTTATTTGAGTGAAAAAGAAATATGATGTTATTAGATTAATATGATAATCGATTGAATGTTACTATTTTACGTTATTGTAAGCACCTTCAAAGGAAGTAATACCTATGTACCTTATTATACTCATATTGGGGTTTTCTCCACCAATGCTTGTGCTTGCAAGGCTAATGGGAATAGGAGCAAAAGTATAAGTTTTTTCATAATGTATAATGTTTGTTTTTGTTTTAGAATTTCTATAGAGGGCGAATTGCCATTCGCCCCTACAATATACCAAAAAGCGATTGATAATCAGGGCAGTCAACTCCTTTCATTGCTCTTTCAATTTTTCGACTACTATTTGGTGGTAGATTTCACCTTTTACAAATATAGAAAAAACTAAAGCTGTTGCAATTACATTTTTCTTCATATCTAACTTCGTTTTTCTGCACATTCGCTTTATAAAAGAGGCGTTTTTCTCCAAAACAACTGCTGGAAAAGAATCTTTTTCTTGTATAAATAGATAAGCAGTAGTGTCGAGTCCTTTTTTGCGATAATAGTTATGTACTTTCTTCTTTATTTTTTTAGGCAAAAAGCGTGCTACAGTATCTAAAAGAAAGAAATTATCTCCCTTTTGTCCATCTCCACAAGGGTAAAAACTCGCTTTAAATTCTTTTTGAGTATAATGAATAGCATCTATTTTGTAAACATCTATATCTGTATAAGCATAATAATCAGTATAACAAGACTTACAAGCACAGGTGTTATCCGTAAAAGTAATGCAATGTTTTTCTTGTGAATACAAGAAAAAAGAACAAAAGTACACAAAAACAATAATATATTTCACTTTACGAGTCGTCATTTATCAATAGGTTTTGCTTCTTTGATGTAAATCATATCTTTTTGTCCTTCAGTATAAAAGGGGAAATAGTTTTTTATAAGAAAACTCATTTATCTATTACCATTAAGTTAACGTGAGTTTGACGTGAGTAATTGTTTAATAATCAGCAAAATGTTTTAAATCTCCCACGAATTTCACGAAATTTCACGAAATTGAGACAGTATAAAACTCTTTACTTTATATTATCTCACGAA
>NZ_KB291456.1:46678-79895 GCF_000318295.1 Capnocytophaga sp. oral taxon 326 str. F0382 | reverse complement strand
CAAAGCTGTAAATCAATGTTCTGTTATATCGAACAGACGTTAAGTTATAGTATTCTCCTGTACTGAGTACTATATCTTTACGAAAATCCTCAGTTTGATATTGTTTATTCCTTTCTGTAAAGGAAAAAAAGCAAGGAAATAAAAATATTAAAAGGAGTTTTTTCATAATGGATAGTGTTTATTTTCTGTCTTTTAAGATTAATTCAAGGAAGGGCAAACCGCCTCTTTCCTGATACCGTAAAAACCAATCTTTCTGGTCATGGTATTCTTCGGGGACTTTTTTGAGAAGTTCCCCCTCTTTTCGTTCAGGATATTCACTTGGAGTTTTAGTCCGTATAAATGTTTTGCCTTTGGTAGTGTAATCAGGATAGATGTATTCTATATCTTCTGTTTTATCGCTTTTATCGCCTACCCATTTCATCTTGTACAAGCCTGATATTCCTCCAAAACCAGCCTCTACTCCTCGTATGATTTTTTCTTTGGGGTAAAAAGTAGCGTTATCAAACTCGTAAGCAGTAGAAAATTTTTCGGTTTTAGGATCGAACAGATAAATATAGATAATGCTGGAACCAAAAGCACCTGTTGTCCACCAATCTATATTAAAATCATTAATACTATCGCCGTTGGCATCGAAAACAGAATCGTGCACGGCATAAGTGAAGTCGTCTATATACGAGAGTTTCTTTCTAAAAGTGCGGTTTTTTTCTATTTTGTACACTTCTACTAATGATTCTATTATCCTATCATCAATATGAACCACTACATAAGGTTGGTTGTTAAAGAACTTACCTGCTTTGATAGTAGTTTTGGCTATGCTGTCTTTAGAAAAGTAAGTGTACAGCCAATTTTCTTCTCCTTTATAAAGCGAATCGACCTTTTGCAGGGCATCTTTTACAATAGCAACAAGCTCAGGGTTAGGATCATCAGTTACCACGTTTTCAAAATTGGAAGAGGTGAGCGTTTTAATGCTATCCTGCAGGATGGTGATGCCTTCTTTTTCTTGTTTATCGGTTGTGGAGGTATTTTTACAAGCGGATAAAGCTAAGAGAGTGAATGTTATGTAAAGAAATTTTTTCATATTTTGAGAATTTACGAATTTATGAATTTGCTAATTAAATGCGTAGGCAGTCCCATTACGTTGTTATAAGAACCTTCGATAGCGATAACGCCTATATGCCCAATCCATTCTTGGATGCCGTAAGCTCCTGCTTTGTCGAATGGTTGATATTTAGTTATGTAATAGCTGATTTCGTCGTTAGAAAGTTCTTTGAAAGTTACTTTGGTGATGCAGTGTTCAGTAACTTGCTTTTCATCAGTGGTAAAGCATACGGAAGTAATCACCTCGTGGGTCTTGCCAGAGAGCGAATGCAACATTGCAAAGGCATCGGCGGTGTCTTTAGGTTTACCCAAGGCTTTGCCCTCGTGCCACACGATGGTATCGGAAGTGAGGAGCACGCAGTTAGGAGGTATTTCTCCTGCAAAAGGTGTGGCTTTTAGTTGTGCCAAATAATCAGTGATTTGTTCGCGCTGCAGGTGTGTAGGGTAAGTTTCGTCTACGGGTTTGAGAATGACCTCATAGGGGAGGTCTAACTCTTTTAGGAACTGCTGGCGGCGCGGAGAGCCTGAGGCAAGGATTATTTTTTTCATATTTGTTGATTTATCGAGGCAAGCAGAATCAAATCAGTAGATAGATTTCTATTAATAATCTATTTTCTTTTTTCCATTGAATCCAGCCTTTCTCATTTGTATTGTTATCACTTTGTATTTCAATCCAATCTTTTTTCACTCCTATTATATTGAATGTAGCATCGGTATCTTTTAGTTTAATGATTTTCGACTTTTCAAAAGGTTCTTTTCGCAAGGGATTTTTGCTCCAATCTAAATTGGAAATTCCTGTAGTATTTTTTAAAAAATCTTCCCAAGATATGAATTTTGTTTGTGCTTTGGATACCAAATATTCTTCACCATTTGCCGATAAAACTTTATAGTATTCTCTTTGGTCACCGAGACAAACGATATAAAAAATATTATATTCAGGTTTGAAGAATATTGGTACTATATACTTAGGAGTGTATATATATTCGTTTAAACTCTTGTTAAAAGTCTGACTGTTAATAGTTATGATATCACTTTCTACTTTCACTAAACCAATTCCGAGGCTCTTTGTTTTATTATAAAACTCATAGCTTGAACTTTTTTGTGCATTTCCTATAAGAGATAAAAAGAAAAATGTACAAAAGAAGAACAAATATATGTGATAGTAATATTTTTTCATTTTTAATATAACAACTAATGAGGCATCAAATCTTTATCAGTATATTTTTGTAAATATTTGAGTTTGTTTTGTAAGAAATAGTCGGCATATCGAGTGTATTGTTCTGTTTCGTAGAAGTATAAGAGCCCTGAGCGATAATCGTTGATATCTAGATTGTTAGTAGAGAATATGGGGATGATATCTTCATTCATTAGCACAACGCTTTCGGTAAGGCGAGCAGTTCGTTTGTTGCCATCGATAAAAGGTTGCAACTTGGCTATATTGCAATGCAGATAAACGGCTCTCTCTAATGGATTGGAGAGGTTTGCTTGCTGCGCTATGATATGGTCTAAACTCTCTTCTATTGCTGTAGGTGAAGCCAGTGGAACATAATCGCTACCCGCTATGCGCACGGCTCTTTTTCTAATAATGCCACGCTCGCGGTCGTCAACTAATTCATCGAGGAGTTGTGAGTGCATTTGCATTAAGAACCTCTTGTCTATCACCTCTTTGTTGCCACTTTTTATATGTTGTAATTCAGCTATAAAGGTGTTGTACAAGTTCTTGAGCATCTTGGCATCTTCGAATTTTTTTGCTGAGGTAATACCGTCTTTGAGCAAGGTTTCAGTTTCTACGAAACTATAGGTATTGCCTTCTATTTTTCCAGAATAATAAGACCACACCACGGCTAACTCTCTTATTTCGTTGGAGTAGAGTTCACTCAAAGGCGAGATGGCGTTATTCTCTAAAATAATATCTGATAACTTCTTTTGATAGTCGTTGAATATTGGTTTCATATTTATTTCATTTCATCGCAATAATATACTGAGATAAAATTGCTAATAGTATCTCTTTTGTCTTTGCTACCCAAAATTTTTGTCTTTTCTTTTGATGATAAATATATCCAACCACCAGCATTTACTTCGTATTCATAAATATGATTCTTATAGCGCAAAGACCCTTTTACATTAGACTGAAAAGAACCATAACACGTATGCCATTCTTGCGTAGATATTTCAGGAAGTCTTTTTAAAAATGTGATTATAGCCTCTTTAGTAGGCACTTTCCAACCAAATTCTACCTCTCCCTTATCCTCGTTAGGAATATAAGAAAGAATTTCATCTTTCCCTTTTGAAGACTGTGCATTTCCTCTATTCCAAAAGATAAAAACTACTATAAATAAAAACGCTATTTTTCTCATAAAAAATACAATAAATTAATGATTATGAAATATTTTCAGTAGTATCAATCTTTAGATTAAGAAATGTAACTGTCAAGGTAAGTATACATTAAAGGAGCAATATACACCTTACTGATTGATATAGAATTTTTGCCCTAAATAAGGTTTTAGGTATTCGTGTTCGAGGCTTTTTTCGAGCATTTGGCGTTCGAGGTCACAACGAAATACTTCACCTTTGAGGTATTTTTCAATCATTAGGGAGGCGATAGGTCCGGCAACACGAGCTCCGTAATAACCATTTTCTACAAATACGGCGATAGCTATTTTAGGGTCTTCTACAGGAGCAAAGGCAACAAATATAGAGTGGTCGGTAAGTTGCATACGCTTGCCATTGACCCTGATGAAGTTCTCGGCTGTTCCTGTTTTTGCCGCAATATTGATGCCATCAATTTGAGTACGGCGCGCAGTACCAGCTAAATAAGCCATATTCATTCCTTTGATTACGGGCTCGAAGTGTTTAGGGTCTATAGTGGTGTGCTTGGGCACAGTGTATTCTTGAAAAGGGGTTTGTTTGTTGTCTATCTGTTTTACAATATGAGGAGTGTAGAAATACCCTTTATTGGCAATAGCAGCCATTACATTGGCGAGCTGTATGGGGGTGGTGAGTATTTCACCTTGCCCGATAGCGTTGGAAATATTGCTTGTGCCGTTCCATCGTTTAACGCCATATTGTTTGTCGTACAGAGCGGTATTAGGCACTTTGCCCGCACGCCCTGTAGGGAGGTCACAGCCGAGGAAGCCGCCAAGTCCAAAACTGCGCACGTGAGCGTTCCATTTGTCCATACCTACTGCTGAGGTGGTTTTCATATCGATGACGCGCTTGTAAGTATTGGCAAAATAGGCATTACAAGAGAGTGCGATACCGTGTAAAAGGTCGTTAGAACTACGTCCGCAGTGGCAGCGCATAATATGTCCGCCATAGCGATAGCCCCCGCCACAGCTGAACACACTTTGAGGAGTGATGACCCCTTCCTGCAAGCCGATGAGCGCATTTATTACTTTGAAAGGAGACCCTGGGGGATATTCGGCGAGTAGTGTACGGTCGTAGAGAGGTTTGGCGATAGAATCGTTGTAGAGAGCGGTGTAGTTTTTGGAGCGTTCGCGTCCTACTAACAAGGCGGGGTCGAAAGTAGGGGCGGAGATGAGAGCGAGAATTTCGCCTGTTTTAGGTTCAATGGCAACAATACCGCCGTGTTTGTGTTGCATCAGTTGTTCGCCATAAGCCTGCAAGCCTATATCGATAGTGAGTTGCAAGGGTTGCCCCATAATAGGCAGGGTATCCATCGCGCCATTTTTATAACGTTCGATAGCAGCGTTGTGCTTGTCCTTTTGGAAGTATTGTACTCCTTTCTTGCCGCGCAAAAACTCTTCGTATTGTTTTTCAACTCCGCTACGCCCGATGAGTTCACCAGCGAGGTAGTAAGGATTTTTTTTGAGTTCCCATTCGTTTACTTCACTTATGTAGCCCAATACATTCCCTGCATTGTGAGTGAGGTAACTGCGGAGCATACGTTTTTGTATATAGAAACCTTGGAATTTGCGCATTTTTTCTTGGAGTATGGCGTAATCGTCTTTGGAGAGTTGGTGTACGATTACCGATGGTTTTTTGCGCGAATAGTCGCGAGCTTTTTGGAGACGTTCTCTAAAGTCGTTTTTTTCAAGTTCTAACAAGCTACAGAGTTCGAGAGTATCTAAATTTTTCACTTCGCTGGGAATAACCATCACGTCGTAAGCGGGTTGATTAGAGACCAAGAGTTCGCCGTTGCGGTCGTAGATATAGCCGCGTTCGGGGTAGTCGTAAACAGTTTCGATAGCGATATTATCGATGCTGTTGCTATCGTCGTGGAAGACGATTTGCAGGAAGAACAATCGCAACAAGATTACGACGGCAGTGAATATGATAATGATGGGCAGCAGGAGTTTTCTCATTTTTTATTTTTACTAAACAGATAAATAGTGAGCAAGCAAACGATGATAGTGAAGATAGATGCCCCTATAATTTTAGTAAAAGTAAGTAGCAAATGGTTGAAATTGAATATTTCTAAGAAATAGAATAGGGTGTGATGCACTACCACCATTAGGGTTGTATAACTAAAGATTTTGGTGAATGGATAGCTGGCTAAGTCCATTTCTTGATACTCAAAATTCCTGCCAAAGACGATGAGTAAGATACTTTTTCGGCAGTAGGCTATCAATACACAACTGGCGGCGTGCAAGCCTCCAGTGTTAGAAAAAATATCTATACAGAGACCTATAACAAAGGCAGCTAACAGATAGGGTACTTGATTTTCACGATAAGGAGCTACCAAAAGGAACACGATGTAAATCATCGGGTTTACATAGCCCCAGTACTCTATATGATTGAAAATAAGCACTTGTAAAAGTACTAAAGCTATGAATAGAAAGGTATTTTTTACAAGTGGGTGCGTCATTTTGGGTTTTGTTTTTCTAAAGCTGAAATAGTATCTTTATCTTTGTTTTCAATGAGGTATACATAATCGAGGTTAGACATATCGGTAAAGAGCCAAACATCGATGATGAAGGTATTATCGAACTTGCTTTTCTCGAAATGCACAATTTTACCAATAGGGATTCCTTTAGGGAAAATGTTAGACATACCACCTGTTACGATGGTGTCGCCGTTTTGGATAGGGGCGATATTTGGGACTTCGAGTAATTGTACTTTGTTTACTTCTTTGGTATTCCAGTGTAGAGAACCGAAATGCTGGGTACGTTTTACCATTGCATTGAGGGCTGAACGGCTGTTGAGCACGCTCTGTACAGTTGCAAAATGACCTGAAGTGTTTTCTATAATTCCTACAACACCTCGTGGTGAGAGTACGCCCATATCCTGTTTTACGCCATCTTTACTACCTTTATCAATAGTGAGGTAGTTTTTTTGGAGGCGGAAACTGTTATTGATTACATTAGCTTTTAGGACTTTGTACTTCAGTGAATCGGTGGTGAAGCCGAGGCTATCAACACCTTTTGTTTGTCGCAACTGTTCTTGCATTTGGAGTACTTGGTCGCGCAAGTTGCGGTTTTCTTCGGTTAAGGCTTCATTTTGGCTTTTCAAACTGAAGTACTGCGCCCAATAGTTAGAAAAAGCATAAAGTTTCCCCGATAGGGCATTTGCCGAATTGATATAGGCACTTTGAGGGTAATAATTACTTCTAAAAACCAAACCAATAGCGCATAGAAACAGCAGGAGGAACACGAAAAAGTTCCTCGTTCTAATGAAAAATTGGATGATTTGGTTCATAGTTATTTAGCTAAGAAGTAAGAGGTAAGAGATAAGAAGTGAGGTTCCGTTTCTTACCTCTTATCTCTTATCTCCTACTTAAGTAGGATGCTTCTAAATTTATTGATATTTTTTAGGGTGATACCGGTACCACGTACAACGGCGCGCAAAGGATCTTCGGCTACATATACGGGGAGGTCGGTTTTCATAGAGATACGCTTGTCTAAACCGCGGAGCATAGAGCCCCCACCAGCCATATAAATACCGGTATTGTAGATATCGGCGGCGAGTTCAGGAGGTGTTTGAGAAAGGGTTTCCATAATAGCGTCCTCAATACGCAAAATAGATTTATCGAGGGCTTTTACCATTTCGCGGTAAGATACTTGCACTTGTTTAGGTTTGCCAGTGAGCAAGTCGCGCCCTTGTACCATAATGTCATCGGGTGGAGCATCGAGGTCTTCGGTGGCAGCACCTACGGTGATTTTGATATTCTCGGCAGTACTTTCACCCACGTAGAGGTTGTGCTGGGTGCGCATATAGTGAACGATATCGGAGTTGAAGATGTCCCCCGCGATTTTCACTGATTTGTCGCATACGATACCTCCGAGGGCAATGACAGCGATTTCGGTAGTACCCCCACCTATATCGATAATCATATTACCTTTCGGTTGCATAATGTCGAGCCCAATACCAATAGCGGCTGCCATAGGTTCGTGCACGAGGTAGATATCCTTACCATTTACGCGTTCACACGATTCGCGAACGGCACGAGTTTCCACTTCGGTAATCCCTGAAGGGATACACACCACCATACGCAATGATGGAGAAAAGAAGCGTTTGCGCAAAGCGGGGATGCTTTTGATGAGCATACCAATCATTTGCTCGGAAGCGTCGAAGTCGGCAATCACCCCGTCTTTTAGGGGGCGTACGGTAGTGATGTTAGGGTGAGTTTTCCCTTGCATCAAGCGAGCTTCTTGCCCGACGGCTATAATTTTTTTGTTTGTTCTATCTAATGCTACAATAGAAGGGCTATCGACTACCACCTTGTCATTATGAATGATAAGTGTATTGGCAGTACCCAAATCTATTGCTATTTCTTCTGTTAAGAAATCGAAAAAACCCATATTTTATTTCTTTCTGTTGTATGTTTATCTTAAAAATCAATTAGATAAGTATCTGAAAGGATACTTTTTTAGCGGGTGCAATTTTACGAAAAAAAAATAAGGTGAGCAAATAATTGATTAAAAAAATAAAAAATTCAAATAATAGGGAGTGTTCTATTATTTGAATTTTGAGTTATAAAGGTAAGATTTTTAATGTTTTAAGTGAATTATAAAACAGGAGTTTCTTATATTTGTTGAGAGGTTAAAAAATCATATATCAAATTTTTAAATAGAGTGCTTGGCTAATTGTTTTTACAAAGTAGGTAAAATGACTGATTATTAAAGTAATCGTTACTATGTAGGCGTTTGCAAAACGCCCCTACAAAGTATGACACAAAAAAGGCTATTATTGATTATGCAAAGTTAGCAGGAAAGCGTATTCTTTTGCAGTTTCTTTTAGGGCTTCAAAGCGTCCTGAGGCACCGCCGTGACCAGCTTCCATATTGGTATCTAAATACAGCGGATGGTCGTCGGTTTTGAGTTCTCGCAGTTTAGCTACCCATTTGGCGGGCTCCCAATACTGAACTTGTGAGTCGTGTAAACCGGTACTCACGTACATTGCTGGATAGGCTTGGGCTCGCACTTGGTCATAAGGCGAATAGGAGAGCATATAATTGTAATATTCCTCGTTATTAGGATTTCCCCACTCGTCGTATTCGCCCGTAGTGAGTGGAATACTGTCGTCGAGCATTGTGGTTACCACATCCACAAAAGGCACTGATGCGATAATGCCCTTATACAATTGCGGTGCCATATTCACCACGGCACCCATTAGCAAACCTCCAGCCGAGCCACCTTCGGCAAATAGATGTTCGGGAGAGATGTAGCCTTCGGCGATGAGGTACTGAGAACAAGCGATAAAATCGGTAAATGTGTTTTTCTTTTTGAGGAGTTTGCCATCTTCATACCATTGGCGACCTAAATACTCTCCTCCGCGGATATGTGCAATAGCATAGATAAAACCGCGGTCTAACAAGCTCAAACGAGTGGTAGAAAAATAAGGATTGATGGTTACTCCGTACGAGCCATAACCGTAGAGTAACAAAGGATTTTGCCCGTTTTTCACTATGTCTTTGCGGTAGATGAGCGAAATAGGAACTTTTACTCCGTCAGGGGCAGTTGCCCAAAGGCGTTCTTCTATATAATTATCTTTGTTGAAGTTCCCACCTAATACTTCTTGTTCTTTTAGTAGGCGCTCTTCGCCAGTGCGCATATTATATTCTATAATAGAAGCAGGAGTTGCCAATGATTGGTAGTTGTAGCGGAGCCATTCGGTGTTGAAATCTATATTTTGAGTAGTATAAGCAGTATAAGTTTCGCTATCAAAGGGGAGGTAATGCGTTTTTGAGCCATCCCACGAGCGTATTTGTATACGTTCTAAGCCGTTGTACACTTCTTCGACTACCAAGAAATCTTTAAAAATCTCGATATCGTTGAGGCGTACTTCGGGACGATGGGCTATTACCTCTTCCCAATGCTCGGAAGTTGTAGCACTTTCGGGGGTACGCATCAGTTTGAAGTTGGTCGCGCCATCTTTATTGGTGAGGATATAAAAATACTCCTCATAATGAGCGATATCGTACTCCAAGCCACGTGTGCGGGGTTGGAATACTTTGAAAGCCTCGAGAGGGGTATTGGCATTCAAGATTTGATATTCGGATGTAAGGGTACTCTCGCTTCCTATCACAAGGTATTTGCGAGACTTTTCGCGGTAGACGAACACATCGAAAGTATCGTCTTTTTCGTGGAAAATCAGTACATCGCCTTTGGGGTCAGTACCTAAAATATGGCGGTATACTTTGAAAGAGCGCAGGGTTTGCTGGTTGTTCTTCACGTAGAAAATGGTACGACTATCGGCTGCCCAAATTGCTTGTCCGTTAGTATTTTTAATTTTATAGGGCAGTATTTCACCTGTGCTGAGGTTCTTGATTTGCAGGGTATATTGCCGGCGAGATACCGTATCTACCCCAAAAACTGCCCACTGGTTGTCGTCGCTTATGGCAAAGCTATCGAGGTGAAAGTAGGCTTTGCCTTTAGCCATCGCATTACAATCGAAAAGCACTTCTTCGAGAGTTTTGATCGTTTCCTTGTAGCGCACATAAATAGGATAATCTTTACCTTCTTCATAACGAGTTTGATACCAATAACCGTTGTAAAAGTAAGGCACAGAACTGTCGTTTTCTTTGATGCGGCTTTTCATTTCGGCAAAGAGCGTTTCTTGCAAAGGTTTGGTGTGTGCTGTTTGCGCCTGATAATAGGCGTTTTCGGCTTCTAAATAAGCAATAACTTCAGGGTTTTCGCGCTCGCGCATCCAATAGTAATTATCGGTGCGTTTGTTGCCAAATTCGGTGAATATATGAGGTATTTGTTTAGCTTTAGGAGGGTGTGATTGAGGTTTATTCATTTGATATGATATATGTTTTTTTGTCAATTCCGATACCTTTTAAAGTGATTTTTTTCCAATGTGTAGGCATTACAGTTTTCAGTTGTTGTATGCCTTTTTCTTCGGATATATCTAAGCCTCCAAAGCCCATCATCACCGTTTGTAATACGCCTCCTGCTCCAGTGAGGAAATAAGGAGTCTTACCATTTTTGGTTTCAGCCATTACTCTAAAAGGAGGTAAGAGGTTAGGGTGATAGGCTTCAGTAAAGTACTTATAAGCCTTTTCGCGGTCGCCTAATCGGCTGTATAAGAGAGAGAATATAGCCTGAGTCATCGCAGGAGTATCGTTGTAAGGCACTTTATCTTTGTAATACTCTAAATCTTTGTGTATTTGCTTTTTGTCGGTAATTACTTTTAACGGATAAGCTAATAGGTTTACATCGGCTTGCTTGATTGCTTGCCCCGTATAGCTATCGTGTTCACGGGTTACGCCATTATCCATTGTGCTGAAAACGAGCTGTTCGGCTATGGTTTTCCATTGAGGGTTAGTTTTTATCCCTAATACTTTAGCAGCAGCAGTAGCGTAGAGCAAATTCAGTTTAGCAGCTGCATTGGTATAGGCGTTGTTATCTACATTTTCAGCCCATTCATCGGCACATACTACGTTTTTGATTTGATAGGGAGCTTGTTCACTCACACGGCTTTGCCAAAAGGTAGCGGTACTTTCTAAAATGGGGTAGCCTATGCGGCGCAACCATTCTTTATCCTTAGTTACACAATAGTAATTCCATACTGCTATAGCTACATCGGCAGTGATGTGATGCTCGTAAGTACCTGTTAGTGCCCATACGGGGGTATCTTCTTCTCCTGATGTGGCACTTTCCCAAGGAAACATCGCCCCTTGATAACCGTGTAGAGCAGCGTTGTGTTGGGCGCGTTCTAACCTTTGATAGCGATAGTTGAGGAGGTTTTTAGCTATTTCGGGGTGCAATAATAGCAAAGGGGGATACATCCACATTTCGGTATCCCAAAATATGTGTCCCATATACCCTGTGTGGCTTAACCCATAAGGAGAAAGAGAAAAGGAATGGAGCTCACTTACCGATGCGTATAAGTGGTATAACATATTGTGGATGTCCTGATTAGCCTGTGCATCTCCCTCAATCTCAATGTTGCTTTCCCATAGTTTTGCCCACTGTTTGTTATGTCCTGCGAGTAGCGCCTCGTGTCCCTGCAAGAAAGCATAAGTACAGAGTCTTTCGGCTTGATTATAAGGGTCGGCAGAGTGCTGAGAGCTTATTAGGTTGCCAATTAGTGAGAAAGAATAGGTTTCGCCTGCTTTTAGTCTATGAGTGAATTGCATTAGGTGACTATTGTAGTCTCTCATTTCGTGCAATATTTGGGGAGTGTCACCGTATTTTTTATCGAAAAGAAAAGCGTTACTCACTGCTACTTTGGCATTCCCTGCTGGTGTTTGAGCCACCGTAGTAAGCAATGGGATATGAGCGTGAGGCGGATTGATTTCATTGAAGTAGTTTTCAGGGTTGCGGAAGCCATCGGGGGTGGTTAGAATGTTCTCTGCCAGAAGTGTAATATCGCGCAAAGGGGTAATGCTGATGTCTAACAGCAAGGTGTGAGGCAAGTGCCTCAAGGCATAATAAGTGTAGGTAACTTTAGCTTTGTTTTTAAAGCTGAAGTGACCTGAGAACGCCCCATTGCGCATATCTAATTCTTGAGTGAAATCACTAACAGAATGAGTGTTGATATCCTCGTAATCAATAGCCATTCGCAGTTGTAATGGATTGATATTAGGCATAGCCGAAACTACCCTACTTTTGCCGTAATCGTACAACCCTGCTATGATTACTTGGTCTATTTGTAGGGGTACAGCAGAAGAACGCATCCCTATCATTCCATTGCCTATTGTAACCCCGTAATAGTTCGCGGGGTTGATGGTCTCTGCTTTGAGCAACCACGGGTCTTGGGCATTCAGTGAAGCACAGCAAATGAAACCTATAATGAAAAAGAATTGTTTCATAATCACTTGATACTTATAGCCAAGCCGCCACTGGGGGCAAGGCGTTGTTTGAGTTTGGTTTTTTGAGTTACTTTCATTGTTTTGATGGAGTAACTATTGGGATTGGTACGCCAATCGGCATTTTTACCGTCGGTGTAGAGGGTAGCGGTATAGGTTTTTCCTTTGGGTAGAAAACTGAAATCAACGAGAGCTTCACGGGCGTTTTCATCGGTAATAGCACCTATGAACCACTCGTTTTTACCTTTGGCTTTGCGGGCAATGGTGATGTAATCGCCGGGTTCGGCTTCTAAAATATAAGTATTATCCCAGTCGGCTGCTACATCTTTGATAAATTGGAAAGCATCGAGGTGTTTTTCGTAGTTCTCGGGCAAGTCGGCTGCCATTTGCAACGGACTGTACATTGTTACGTAGAGTGCTAACTGCTTCACAAGAGTAGTACTACGTTTGGCTTTGTTGTTGCCATATCGGCTCAAATCGCCTTCAAAAATACCAGGGGTATAGTCCATAGCGCCACCCATTAAGCGGGTGAAGGGGAGGATAGTAGTATGTTCGGGACGATTGCCGTTGAACGACTCAAATTCGGTACCGCGTGCACTCTCTTGGGCTACCCAGTTAGGGTAAGTACGGCTCATACCGGTAGGTCGCACCGCCTCGTGAGAATTGACCATTATGCGGTACTTAGCAGCAGTTTCGGCTACATAGTTGTAGTGGTTTACCATCCATTGTCCGTCGTGGTATTCGCTGCGCGGAATGATAGGTCCAACATAACCTGTTTTCACGGCGTCGTAACCGTTGTCGTTCATAAATCGGAAAGCCTCGTGCAGGTGGCGTTCGTAATCAACTACTGAGGAGGTAGTTTCGTGGTGCATAATCAGTTTTACTCCTTTGGCAGCGGCGTATTGGTGTAGTGCTTGTACATCAAAATCGGGGTAAGCTTTGGTAAAGCTGTAGATGCGCTCTTTGTCGTAAGCATAATTATCTTCCCAGCCCTCGTTCCAACCTTCCACAAGAACGGCATCAAAACCGTGTTGAGCGGCAAAATCGATGTATTGTTTTACGTGCTCGGTATTAGCACCGTGATGTCCGTTAGGTTTTAGTTTTGTATAATCGGTAACGCCAATGGTAATATCGCGGTCATCGGAGTAAGCCCACGTACTGCCGCCTCCTATGAAATACTCCCACCAAACGCCTATGTATTTAGTAGGGTGAATCCAAGAAGTATCGGCGATTTTACAGGGTTCGTTGAGGTTGAGGATAAGGTTAGAAGCTAAAATATCACGGGCATCATCGCTTACTACTATCGTACGCCACGGCGTTAC
This sequence comes from Capnocytophaga sp. oral taxon 326 str. F0382, assembly GCF_000318295.1. Lineage (NCBI taxonomy): Bacteria > Pseudomonadati > Bacteroidota > Flavobacteriia > Flavobacteriales > Flavobacteriaceae > Capnocytophaga > Capnocytophaga sp. oral taxon 326. The sequence continues at coordinate 66,257 of NZ_KB291456.1, read as the reverse complement.
GCTACCTGTTTGAATATAGCCTTTTACCCCATTCTTATCGGGGACTAAATGAGCTGATAACTGATGTTTGGTAGCACTGACGTTGAGCATCATCGAAGGGTAATTCACCAAAGCAGCCTCGTGCAGATTGATGTACAATCCATCATTTGATTTGAGCATCAAAGGCGTTTGTACGGCTACATTGGGAGTAGGAGCTTTGGCAGCCAAAGGCTCTTCGCGCACTTTGTCGATAAGTTTAGGAATTTCTGAAATAGCAGAAGTGGTAATAGGAAACTCGTTTGTATCGTAGTCAGCGGGAATCCAAAAAGCCTTGTGGTTACCCGAAAGTTGGAAAGTAGTAAGCTCTTCTTGAATTCTAAAGTGACGAAAGTTAGCTTGCACTGGAAATTCATAACGGAAACCTAAACCATCGTTGAACAAGCGAAACCGCAAGTACAATTGTCGTCCGTTGTTTTTCTGAGTGAGACGGACGAACATTTCTTTGTGATGGTCGCGTATTTCTTTGTTTTCGCCCAATACGGGTTGCCATACACTATTAGCTTCAGCAAATTGAACATCTGTGATTTCAAAATTGCTGTTGAAATCCTCCTTTTGGTTGATTACAAACCCCAGAGCACTCTCGCTGATGACTGTTTTGCCTTTGAAAGTTAAGGCATACATAGGCGTACCTTTTTCAGTAAGCTGAAATGAGAGTTTGAGGTTCCCGTTAGGAGATGAAAGAGTTTGCGCAAAAAGAAGAGGCGCAACACACAACATACATACAATAGTGATAATAAACTTTTTCATTGGTTAAATATTTTTGTTATTATTTCTTACCTGATAAAAATTCTTGTAAGATAATGGTAGCACTTATTTCATCGATGAGCGCCTTATTTTGGCGTTGTTTTTTTTTTAGTCCGCTATCAATCATCGTTTGGAAAGCGAGTTTAGAGGTAAAGCGCTCGTCTTGGCGATGTATAGAGATTGTAGGGAATTCTTTTTGCAATTGTGTTATAAACTGCTGAATGTGAGTTTCTACGCTGGAATCCTCGTTATTGAGTCGTTTAGGTTGCCCAATTACAAAGGCTTCTACGGCTTCCTCGGCAGTATATTTTTTTAGGAAAGCGAGTAGGGTAGGGGTTTCTACTGTGCAAAGCCCTGAAGCGATGATTTGCAGGGGGTCGGTTACAGCAATACCTGTGCGTTTGGTTCCGTAGTCTATAGCTAAAATGCGCATAATTAATTTGTTGATTTGTCAATTTGTCGACTTGCTGATTTCACCAATCGAATGGCAATAACTGTTTCTAAGGCTATAAAATAGAAAGTAGGTAAGGCTATAAAAAGTAGTTCGTATAGGGGTTGAGAGTTTGTGAGTTTTTCTAAAGGTAAACAGAAGAGAATCACAGCTATAAGTCGCAGTACAAAGCCCGCTACAAAGGCAAAGGCAGTGTATTGGGGGCGTTTTAGGTGTACCACAAGAATGATGATAAACACTAAAACTGAAATGCCACAATGAAAAAGCAATAACTTATCTAATGAATAGAACAAGCTAACACCTTGTGATTCTATACTATAGTTGTAGCAGCTGTACAAAGTACCAGTACCTATTGCCCAACCTGCCAAATACCAAAAACTACAAATGGCTATACGCATAGCCATTTGTAGTTTTGCTTGTGAGGAGTTACTCTGCTTATTTATTGACTTTTTCAAGGGGTTGAGGTTTGTTGTCATTTACAAAAGATTTAGCCCCTTTCATTGTACAAGTTACGTTGAATACAGCACCTGGTTCGATAGCAAGTTTATCGACGTGTACTTCACCTTCTACCACAGCGGTTGATTTTAAGCTGAGTACACTACTTACTTTTAGGGTACCAGTTACTTTGCCTTCGATATCGGCGTTTTCGCAAATCACAGTGCCTTTAATTACACCGGTTCTGCCTATCACCAATTTACCAGAAGTTTCAAAAGTACCTTCTACTTCTCCATCAATTCTAAAATCGGATTTAGAGTGGATTTCTCCTTTGAATTTTGTTTCCGCTACGATGCGGTTGCTGCTTCCTAATGTATTGTCTGCTGCCATAATGTTTCTATTATCTCTTTCTTTGTTGTTAAATATAGCCATTGTATTTCGTTTTACAAATACAGAGACAAAGGTATAATAATTTTTTTGAAACTACAAATTTTTGATATTGTTTTATTTTGTTATATTCTGTAAAGTATTATTTTATAGAATGTTATGTGATAAAAAACTTTGGTAAATTTTATATTGAAACCTGACGCCTAATTCCTATTTCACTCCGTGCATCAGTTTTTTCACAAATGGATTAATGAGGATGATGAGCACTCCTGCTACGGCAGGCACGATGGTGAATATCAAGAAAAAGGTAGAGAGGCTATATTCTTTGGTGATATTCTCTATTTGTCCGCCCACCACAGCTGCTAATTTATGGCCAATAGCGACGGCGAGGTACCATACGCCAAACATAAAGGCAATCATTCGAGCAGGAACGAGCTTAGAGACGTACGAAAGTCCCACAGGGGAAAGGCAGAGTTCTCCCATTGTGTTGAACATATAGGCAAATACGAGCCATAGCATACTCACTTTTATCCCTTGGGTAACGCCATACGCTCCAATAGCTAACAAGCCGAACCCAATGGAGAGCATCAGTAATCCGAGTCCGTATTTTACGGCTGCAGGAGGGTTGAAACGGCTATCCCACCAACGAGAGAATATGCTTGCTAAAGCAATGATAAAAAAGGAGTTCAGTATAGAAAACCACGAAGTAGTAGCCTCTACCCAGTTGTCGCGTTCTTCTTTTACTTGAGCGACGATGAGTCCGTTATCGGTATTGAGAGTTGTGCCGCGTTGTTTAGCCCATTGTACTTTTTCGGTATCGGCATAGGCGAAGGAAGTATTCTTGTTGTTCTTGCTGAGTAGTTTGATTTCTTGCCCTACGTTTAGACGAGCATCGGTTACACCTATAATGGTAGTGCGCTCAACGATTTTCAGTTCGGGGTGGGCGTTGCGGTTTTCCTCTGTAATAGGTATATAGGTGGTGTGGTTATCAGCATCTACTTGTTCGTAGGCTTTATACGCCACACTGTAAGCTGTGGTTTTGAAATCGCGGTTGAGCATCCACACGGCGATACCCCACACGAGAGTGAAGCACACCAAGAGCACAATTACTGCGGGGAATATCTTTTTGTACGTTTTCTTTATCAGCAGGAAAAGCACATAGGTGATGAGCAATAGCGGAATTACGGTGAGTAGTGCATTAAAAATGTTGTAAATTGTTGCCCAATTGCCGTGCAATTCACGCTCTACATTGTCGCGGGCGAAAATTACTAATGAGGAAGCTCCTTGCTCGAAAGCGAGCCAGAAGAAGACTACAAAGAAACCAAAGATAACCACGGTGAGCATACGGTCGCGCACTATGGGAGTGTAACGTACAATACGACTGCCTATCAGGTAAAAGAAGGCGATGACCCCTATAATTACCATCACGTATTGCCCTTTTAGTGCGGGCATTGAAGCCCACGCAAAGAGGTCGATGTTCCATATTTTGGAAAGAGGGTCGTTGAGGGCATAGCCAATTCCTATGATTGCCGCGAGGGCTATAAGGATTTTATCAACGGTAGTGAATGGGTTGCGTTTATCTTCCTCGTTGTGTGTTATTTCTTGTGGGGTATCAGTTGTAGTTTGCGGTTTACTGCCTATATCACCAAAAAGCGGTTTGGCAAACCAAAACTGTATGGTACCTAAAAGCATAAAAACTCCCGCTAAACCGAAGCCCCAATTCCAGCCAATGCGTTCAGCTAAGTAGCCACAGAGCATCATCCCGAAAAAAGCACCCGAGTTTACCCCCATATAAAAAATCGTATAAGCAGCGTCTTTCTTTTCAGGGAGATCTTTGTACATCTGAGAGACGAAAGATACCATATTAGGTTTGAAAAAACCTGTGCCGATAATCAAGAGGGCGAGACCTAAGTAGAGTGAAAATTCAGTCTCAAAAGCCATCGATACGTGTCCTAAGGTGATAATTACTGCTCCTATGATTACAGCCCAGCGGTAGCCGGTAATTTTATCGGCAATCATACCGCCTAAGATAGGAGTAAGGTAGAGGAGCATCACATAAGTACCGAAGAGTGCCCCAGCATTTTCGGTGCTCCACGCCCAACCAGGATTGTAGCCTATGAGGGTCATTGTGAGGAAATTGATGAGAAGTACGCGCATCCCGTAGAAGGAGAAGCGTTCCCACATTTCAGTAAAGAAGAGCACGAATAGCCCCGCAGGGTGTCCTAATACTTGTGTGTCGAAAATTGTCTTTTTTGTCATAAAACTTGTTACCTATTAACTGAAGATATCCCACTTGATGCCTAACCTGATAATAAAATCTCTGTATGGCTGGCGTGGAGCTGAATAGTAGTTGTAAGGATTTCCTATTTTTAGCCAATTGCTCACGGGCACCTGCCATTGTTCTAAGGAGAAGAAAATACGCATTGTGCGCACTTTGGCGTTGAAGAAGAAATCAAACATCGGGAAACTACCTGTTTTTTCGGTTGTTTGTACCGCAAATTCTCCTAATAGTGGGTTGTACTGATTGGCGTAGTATTTCGTAAAATAATTGAAACCTATACCCGTTTGTAAGTACATTGCCTTGTTGAACAAGTGTGAAGCGAAGTAAAAACTATTGCGGGTTACGAAAGTAGGCACATTGAGGATGTCGCTATCTTGCACTACTTGTTGGTAGAGCATTGTATTATCCAATCCCCATTTGCCAAATTTGAACTCTTTTTGTACTTTTAGTTGCAAATATTGAATGTTACCACTGTACTGCTCAGGGCGTACTTGTCCTAAAGTTTCTACTTGAAAATAAGTGTAATCGTTGAGGTTGGTGAGACTTAGTGAAGCATTTCCCCATTGAGTTTTCAAATCGCCATAGAGCGTTTGGGTATTCTGTTTTTTAAACGATGAATAATTGTCCCAATTAAACTGTTTGTAGTCGCTTTGGTAGAGCAAATAGTTGAAATTAGGCATAGCCGAATGTAATTCAGCACCAGCAGTAATACTGTTTTTATCGTTGAAAGCATAAGCGAGTTTGCCGCTGAGTTTAGTACCCGTCATTTTGCCTATAAAGGTTTGTTCTCCTTCAGCTTCTATGCTAAAACCGCCTACTTTTTTGTGCCATTGTATCCCTAAACTCAGGTCGGTATCCTTGATTTGGTGGCGTTGTAACACCCCCGATACGAAGTAAGCATTTTGGAAGTAATAGTTATAGAAATAAGCATTCCCAAAGAGGAAAGTTCTGCCCAAATACGGCAATTCAAGTTCAGCCCCTGCGCGGTTGGTCATTCGTTGTAAGCGTGCTTTGTCGTGTAAGTTTTTGGGTACGTATGCTTCTCCAAAATAATTGCTACTTTGAGTTTCGTCATAAGTATAGAACTCAGTTTCGTAATTAAACAAATGGCGGAAGCGTATTTGCTTGTATGAAGCTAACGAATCGCGGTTGCGCAAAAAAGCGTAGTCGTGTTGCAAAAAATAGCGTTTGCTCTCGCGAGAATTCTCGGCATAGAGCAATTGCACATCTATGGTTGCTCGATTTTTAAACTGCTGTTCACCGCCTTCAAACTGCTCAGGCGTTACAATGCCTCCATTCTCCTGGCTGGTGATATCGTGAGAGACAAAATGCGCAAAAGCGGTGTATTTTTTGTTAGGTGATACGTACGAAAATCCTGCCCTAAAATTGCCATTGCTCACCAAGATACGTTGGTATTTACCGAGCGAACGCAAACCTTTGTAGGCGATGAAGAAATTGAAATTTGGCTGTAAGTTTATGGAAAATAGGGTGTTTAGAAACTGACCTTGCTCCATACCGCTTTTGTAAGTGAACTCGGTAAGGGGGGTAGGCAAATGGTAGTAAGTAATCTCCTCGGGGGTGAGGTAGAGTTGTTTTTTAGCTTCAGCTCCCATAGAAGGCACATAGTCCTGATGGCGGAAATCGTAAGCCATAGTGTTATAAGGTTGCCCCATATTAGAGAAAGGCATCTTGCCAAACATATCCTTGCCCCATTCGTTGTTCAGGTAATACTTCTGCATCGTAAGCGAGGTGTCTATAGAGGTAGTATCGCGGGTATAGGTGATGATTTTATAGTCGCGTGCTGTGAAAGTAATACTGTCTTTCTTTTTTTTAGGACGTAGTGATTTGAAGGTTACGCCTCCCTCTTTGCCATTAGGAGTTCCCTCCTCTTCTTGAGCAAAAGAGAGTAAAGGAAATAGTGCCCCAATGAAGAAATATATTAAGTGTTTCAAGGTCATTCTTTTCTATTTGGGGGCAAAGATACAAAAAACAATTAATAATTGATAATTAACGATTAACAATTAATGATTTTTCACTTTTCATTCTTCACTTTCCACTAACCCCATTGCCTCTTCAAACAAGGGTTTGTAAAAATCGGGTAGAGGAGCGTGGTATTTGTTTTCATACACGCGCTGTAATACCTCATAAGGCTGTAAGTCGTTGAGGGTAAGTTCGCTTTGTAAAACCGTTTGTTGAGTTTTGTTTTGTTGCTGGTAGCGCACATCAATACGCGCTAAGCGCACGTGCTTGTTAGCAATAGTTTTTAGAATACTGTTTTTCAGTTCGGGAGCAGGCTCTTTGAGCAGTACTTTCACTTCTAAATAGGGAGCTACACTCTCACTTGTTGCTTCGGGTAAAGCTGTGAGAAGATGTAAAACCTCCTCAGGAGGAAGTGTGCGCTCAGGAATACTGAGCAAAGGGATGTGAATAGGTAGAGGAATAGGTTTGATGCCCTGTACTTGTCCGTTTTCTATGGAGAAAGTTACTACTTGGTGGGTATAGTGTTTTTCGGAGAACGAAAGGGGTATAGGACTTCCTGCATAACGTATATGGGCATCGCCTAAGGCTTGAGCTTTGTGAATATGTCCTAAAGCGACATATTTCAGTGCTTTTGGGAAACTTGAAGGCTGTACGCTCTCCATTCCCCCAATGATAGGACGCTCAGCAGTATCTTCTTCACTGAGTTCAGCCCCCGAGGCGTGTAAGTGTCCCATAGCAATCAGCGGTTTACCGTTGGCAATAGCCAAAGCTCTTTCGGTAATTTCTTGGTAAAAAGTGGCAATTCCCTTACCGTAATCCGAAAAATCATCAGTTTTAGGTGTATCGCCTAAACGCAGAAAAGGCACAGCAAGACAGTAAGCTACAATCTCGCCTTTGCTGTAAAGTGGAAGGATAAGAGCATCGTAGTCAATTTCGTGAATTTCGTTTCGCTTGATGTGTCCTATTAAGTGCACTTGAGTATTTTCTAAAAGAGGCTGAGGCATTTCAAGCCGCACGGGAGAATCGTGATTACCTGCAATAGCAATGATTTGTAAGTGGGGAAAACGTTCGGTAGCTTGGTGTAAGAAGTGATAGAATTGTTTAGTAGCAGCTACCGAAGGGTTAGCAGTATCGAACACATCACCACTGATAAGGAGTACCTCAATAGCTTCAGTTTCCAGTAGTTGTAGGAGAGTGTTTAGGAAAAATTGCTGTTCTTCGTAGCGATCATATTGGTAGAATGTCTGTCCTAAATGCCAATCGGCAGTATGTAGAAAGTTCATTGTTTCTTTTTGTAGAGGTGTTTACTTAATTCTTCAATAGAAATAAAGAAATGTCCATACCCTTTTTCAGTAAGTCTATTTCTTAGAAAATTGTCCATCGTCCAGATTTTGTGTTTAATCTCTAAATGTAGAGCTATAAAAGGATAATCATTGTAGTCGATATCTTTAGTTATCTCTTCAGCTTTCAAAATAAGATCTTTACTAACTTCTTTTTTTATATTCACAATAGTGATACCTTCTAATAATTGTTTAAATTCAGCCAATAATTGTTTCTTAGTCTTATTATTTTTGAGACGAGGTACAATATCTGTTATATGTTTAGTAACTTCTTTGATAAGGTAGTCAGGTACTATGTATTGTATTTTTTTTTCTCTCTGCTAAAATATTAGCTACAAAACCATTAGGAGAGATTAAAGCACTCATAAAAATATTACTGTCGGCAATGATAATCATAGTTTTCTAACCTTTGTAAGGTATATTAAAGTCTTTACACATTCTTTTAGCAATGCCGCGATTAACCTTTTTAGAAATAGTCATAGTAAAAGCATAGTCTTCAGGGGTCATTTGGTATTCTTCAGCGGCTGCTATAATTTCCTCTGGAGTCATTTTTGTTGCTTTAGAGGCTTCTAATACTTCCTCAGAAAAAATAGGGGTGACCTCTGCAAAATCAAAGGTTTTGATGTAGTTTACAAGGTTTTGAGCTTGTACACTGTTGCTATTGATAGTGATAGTGTAACACATAATATTCCATATTTTTGGCAAAGATACTACATAATTAGCTAATTAGCAAATTTGTCAATTCAAAAAAAAGTATTACATTTGTCGCCTGAAAATAATTGTTGATGAGCAATCGGCAATTGTTAGTTGAACATTACCAGCAATATGGAAAAAAATTATAAAATGGTAGCCAAAACTTTCTTCGGTTTTGAAGATATATTGGCTGACGAACTTCGCAATTTAGGCGCTATGCACGTAACTAAAGGTGTGCGCAGCGTGCAATTTGAAGGCGATAAAGGCTTTATGTACAAAGCAAACCTCTGTTTGCGCACCGCCCTAAAAATCCTCAAACCTATCCACTCTTTCTACATCCGCAACGAAAAAGAGTATTACCAAAAACTTTACGACTTTAATTGGCAAGAAGTTTTGGATCTTAGCCAAACTTTTGCTGTAACAGCTACCCTGCAAACCGAGATATTCAACCATACACAATATGTCGCTCTCAAAGCCAAAGACGCTATTGCCGATGCTTTCCGCAACGCTACAGGGCGTCGCCCCAGTGTAGATGTGCTCCACCCCGATGTAGCTATTCACATTCATATCCAGCGCAATGAGGTGATTGTATCGCTTGATAGTTCAGGCACTTCTCTCCACCAACGCGGTTACCGTACAGCTACTAATATAGCGCCTATCAACGAGGTATTAGCGGCAGGCATACTGATAATGAGCGGTTGGCAAGGGCAATGTGACTTCCTCGACCCTATGTGTGGTAGTGGTACTTTCCTTATTGAGGCAGCGATGATTGCTTGTAATATTCCAGCCAATGTACACCGCAAAGAATTTGCTTTTGAACGTTGGAAAGATTTTGATGAGAACCTCTTCAATCTTATTTTTGGTAGTTGTATCAAAAAAATACGTGAGTTTCACTATCAGATTGTAGGCTATGACAAAGCGCCTTCGGCAGTAGCCAAAGCAAAAGATAACCTCGCAAATGCCGACCTTGGTGACTATATTCAAGTATTCCAAAAGGACTTTTTTACAACCGAAAAAGAAGATAAACAAAAACCCTTGCATATAGTGTTCAATCCGCCTTACAACGAGCGTTTGCAAGCTGATACTGAAGAGTTGTACTCGTCTATAGGCAACACTCTCAAACGCAATTACCCCAATACCGAGGCGTGGTTTATCACCGCCAATTTAGAGGGAATGAAATATGTAGGTTTGCGACCCACCCGCAAAATTAAACTTTTCAATGGTAAATTAGAAAGCCGATTGTTACAGTACAAAATGTATGAAGGAAGCAAAAAAACAATGAACAAAGAATAATTAACAATTGATAATTAACAATTGATAATTAACAAAAAAGCTGTCTTTTGAGACAGCTTTTTTGTTATATCACTAATTTCTAATTCCTAACTCCTAAAGAATATAATCTGTATTGATGAAGTTAGACGCACCAGTACGCAATAAATTCTCTACTATCTTGTCGTTGTAATCGTTGTTTTGGAACGATACAAAGGTACGGATAGAGAATGAGCGCAAGGCATCGTGTACGCTTAATGTACCCACAGCCGAGTCTTTTCTACCAGTGAACGGGAATACATCTGGACCTCGCTGACATAAACTGTTCAAATTCACGCGGCAAAGCATATTCACTAACATATCAATTAGTGGGGAAAGCTCGTGAGGGTCTTCTCCAAACAAACTGATTTGCTGTCCGTATTTAGAATCCGAAATCTCATCAATAATCTCATTGATGTTAGAGAAAGGTTTTACAGGTACAAGTGGGCCAAATTGCTCCTCATTGTACACTCTCATATCCTTAGAAACAGGATAGAGTACTGCTGGGAAGATAAAGTTATCCGTGCGTTCACCGCCTTTTTTGTTCTGAATGGTAGCCCCTTTAGCAAGCGCATCATCTATGAGTTCTTGTAAGAAAGCAGGTTTTTCTACCTCGGGTAGGGGAGTGAGGGCTACTTTCTCTTCCCACGGATTACCGAATTTAAGGGCATCTACTTTTTCAGCAAAACGCTTTAAAAACTCATCTTTTATTTTAGCGTGTACATAAAGAATTTTTAATGCTGTACAACGCTGTCCGTTAAACGATAAGGCTCCTTTTACACATTCGTCTACTGCTAAATCTAAGTTAGCATCGGGGAGGATAACTCCTGGGTTTTTAGCTTCCAAGCCAAAAACAAGGCGCAAACGGTTTTTCTTAGGGTGCTGGTCTTGTAGTGCAATAGCTGTTTTGCTGTTGCCTATGAGCGCCAATACATCCACTTTGCCACTTTGCATAATAGGCGGAGCTACTGTGCGACCACGCCCATAGAGAATGTTGATTACCCCACGAGGAAAAGAATTTTGGAAAGCTTCTAATAGAGGCGTAAAGAGTAATACCCCGTGTTTAGCAGGCTTGAAAATAACGGTATTACCCATAATAAGTGCGGGAATGATAAGCGCAAAAGTCTCATTTAGTGGGTAGTTGTAAGGACCTAAACAGAGCACAACGCCTAAAGGGCCACGACGAATAAGAGCATACACCCCATCACGTCGTACAAATTTAGACGATTCGTTGTCAAGTTCCTTATAAGCGTTGATAGTGTCATAGATGTATTCTACCGTACGGTCAAACTCTTTGCGAGAGTCATCTAAATTTTTACCAATTTCCCACATCATCAGTTTTACCACCTCATCGCGTTGTTTTTCCATCTGTTTTACAAACTTGAGCATAGCGCTGATGCGGTCTTTCACTTTCATTGTAGGCCATAAACCTTTGCCCTTGTTATAAGCCTCAGTAGCCGAATGTAAAGCTTCTAAAGCATCGCTTTCACCCAGCGAAGGTACACTGCCTAAGAGTGTGTGTGCATACTTTTCAGTAGATGAAATAGTGGAATAAATATCAGTGAACTCACCTTTCCACTCACGGAGTTCGCCATCAATGAGATAAGTCTCTTGGCGAAACGGTTTTACTTGAAATTGTTCTGGAATCATATTCATTTGTCGATTTGTAAATTTGCCAATTTGCTCATTGACAAATTAGCTAATTATTACACTCTTCCTTTAAGGGCATTGAACACCCAAGCAATAGCGAAGAAACCAATGCCTACAGCTCCAAAGCCAAAGCCTGCAACTTCGTTGTATTTAAAAGCTCCCAAGGCGATAAGCCCTAAGCCTACTACAATCATTATAAGGGTTGCCCACCCCAAAACTGTATTCTTATTCATAGTATGATATTCTATTATGTTGGTTACAAAACGCAAAGATACAGATAATTAGTAAACCAACAAAAAAATATTCAAACAACACACGGCGTTTGTATTTAAAACAATAACTTATATGTCTTGGAAATAAAGGCTATAATAGTAAGAAATATTAGATATTTTTTCAGAAAAAGTCCCAAAATCGTATTTATGTCCTATACTTTGGCAAAGTATCACACTTTACTAAAGTTGATTATTCTGATAATCAATCATTTTTCAGAGTATGTTGTGTAGGAAAGCCAGCGATAGCTGGGTATGTGCTGCAAACGCCCTTAAAGAAAAAACTTTTTCAAACAAACTCCGAATAGAAGTAAATTTCCAAATTTGCTAATTTCCAAATTTGCTAATTGACAAATTATTCTTACCTTTGCCCCAAAATAATAGTACTCCTTAGTATTAAAGGATTTAAGAATGAAACGCTTAGTAATATTAGGCGGTGGTGAGAGCGGTGTAGGTACTGCAATTTTGGGTAAACAAAAAGGTTGGGAGGTATTCCTTTCCGATAAAAATTCCCTTAAACCTCACTATCGCGAAACCCTCACTAACGAGGGAATAGAATGGGAAGAAGGTACTCACACCGAAGAGAAAATCCTCTCTGCCGATGTGATTATGAAAAGCCCTGGCATCCCCGATAAAGCCCCTATCGTGAAAAAAGCTCGCGAAAAAGGTATCCGCATTATCTCGGAAATAGAATTTGCCAGTGAGTATACACATAGTCTCATTGTGGGCATCACCGGAAGTAATGGTAAAACCACCACTACCTTGCTCACTCATCACATCTTTAAAGAAGCAGGTTTGCAAGTAGGCTTAGGCGGCAATATAGGCTATAGCTTTGCCGAATTGGTAGCTACCGAAAATCCCCCCTATTATGTGCTTGAAATTAGTAGTTTTCAGTTGGATGGCATTGAGCATTTCGCCCCTCATATCGCAATACTGCTCAACATCACCCCCGACCATTTAGATCGCTACGACTACAAGTTCGAGAACTATATCGCCTCTAAATTCCGCATCGCGATGAATCAAACCGAAAACGATTACCTCATCTACGATGCCGATGACCCAGTGATTGAAGAATGGTTACAACACCATACCCTAAAAGCTAAACTCATACCCTTTTCCATAGAAAAAGAACTCCCCTACGGAGCTTTCCTAAAAGATAACAAAATACACATTATGTTAGAAAATCAAACTGCTGAAACTACTGAAATCGATGTAGAAGAAATCAGCTTGCGTGGTAAACACAATATCAAAAACACAATGGCTGCAAGTGTAGCAGCCCGCTTGGTAAATATTCGCAACAACTCTTTGCGCGACAGCCTCAAAGGATTTAAAGGTGCCGACCACCGCCTCGAAGAAGTAAAAGTGGTAGATGGCGTTACTTATGTAAACGATTCTAAAGCAACCAATGTAAACTCAGTGTATTTTGCCCTCGATACCATTAAAACCCCTATCGTGTGGATAGTAGGAGGTCAAGACAAAGGCAACGACTACAACGCCTTGTTACCCTATGTACACGAAAAAGTAAAAGCTATCGTGTGCTTAGGCGTTGATAACGAACCTATTTTGCGCTCTTTTAGCAATAGCGGAAAAGAAATGATAGAAACCCAATCTATGGACGAAGCCGTGAGAATCGCCAAAAAATTTGCTGCCGAAGGTGATACCGTACTGCTTTCTCCAGCTTGTGCAAGTTTCGATTTATTCAAAAGCTACGAAGATCGTGGCGACCAATTTAAAGCAGCTGTAGCTCGCTTGTAATCTCTGTTTAGGTGATGCAAGAATGGCTCTCTACACACATCAAAGGAGACCGAGGACTATGGGTAACTATCCTGCTCTTCACACTCGCTTCTCTCCCAGCAGTCTATAGCACTAGTACAAACTTGGTGTATGTTGTTGGGAAAGGAACAACTATAGGCTATCTCGTCAAACATTTAGTTTTTGTTGCAGGAGGTTATACAATTCTTTATTTGGTACACAAGCGCCCTTATGCTCAATTTCGCGTTTGGTCAAAATTACTACTTCCTGTTGTGGTGCTTCTCTTGCTTATCACACTCCTCAAAGGAACTACTATCGAAGGTGCTAACGCCAGCCGTTGGCTCAGTGTCTGGGGAATTTCATTTCAGCCTTCAGCACTCGCTTTAGTCGTACTAATGGCTTATGTAGCTTCCTATTTAGCTAAGAATTACGGCAAAAAACTCACTTTCAAAGAAACTTTCTTACCCCTATGGGTGCCGGTAGGACTCATCTCAGGCTTGATTATGATATCTAACCTCTCTACCGCCGTACTCATACTCACTTCGGTGGTAATTCTATCGTTCTTAGGTAAATTCCCAATGAAACACATACTCTCGGCTATGCTTATAGCTATTGCTTTTATGGGAGTTTTCTTCTTGTTTGTAAAAGCTTTCCCCGAAGTAATGCCCAATAGGGTCGATACTTGGATGAGCCGTATCGAATCCTTTACCGCTGGTGACGACGAAAAAGAAGGCTACCAAATTGAACGCTCTAAAATGGCCATAGCCAAAGGAATAGGGTTAGGTCAAGGCCCTGGCAAAAGCACAATGAAAAACTTCCTCCCTCAAAGCTCCTCCGACTTTATCTTTGCTATCATCACCGAAGAATGGGGAACTGTAGGAGCTATATTCATAATGTTACTCTACATACTATTGCTCGTTCGCATTGTAGCAATTTCACTCAAAGCACCCACCCTATACGGTCAGTTGTTAGTGTTAGGCTTAGGCATCCCTATACTCCTGCAAGCAGTTATCAATATGGGAGTAGCAGTAGAACTCTTCCCAGTTACAGGGCAAAACCTCCCACTTATCAGTAGTGGAGGAACCTCATTTTTAGTAACTTGTATAGCTTTAGGATGCATACTTTCCGTAAGTGCTCAAAAACGTAAAGACGGCAAAATGGAAAAAGACAAAACTGAAGCCGATATAGAAGAAGAACTCGCCGAAAGCGCTCTCCGCCAAATGAAGAAAAACACTAATATTGAATAAACATTTTAACTTTTTCACTAACTAAAAAATGTCTAAAAAAGGAGTATTACTCGTAAATGTAGGGTCGCCCGATTCCCCTGCTGTAAAGGATATCAAGCGATACCTAAGAGAATTTTTAATGGACGAACGTATAATTGATTTGCCTTATCTATTGCGTTACACTTTGGTAAATGGCATCATCCTCAATACACGTCCGCCAAAAACAAGCAAAGCTTATCAAAAAATATGGTGGAACGAAGGTTCTCCCCTCATTGTGATTACAAAACGACTCACTGAAAAAATACAACAACAAGTCTCAGTACCTGTGGTAATGGCTATGCGCTATGGCAACCCCAATATAGCCAGCGGCCTCCAACAATTGTACGACCAAGGAGTAGACGAGGTGCTTTTGATGCCCCTTTACCCTCAGTATGCAATGGCTACCACTCAAACTATTGAGGTATTCGCTCAGCAATTGGTAAAAAAGCAGTTCCCAAAAATGAAACTTATAAAATTCCCTGCTTTCTTTCATCGCTCCGAGTATATAGAAGCATTAGCCGAAGTAACCCGCAAATACTTAGAAAACAACCCTTGCGACCATCTGCTGTTCTCCTATCACGGAGTGCCCGAACGCCATCTGCGCAAAACCTCTCCTACCCCTGCTCACAAAAATATAGTGGAAAATACCTCCTGTTGCAATCCCTATAGTGAGGAAGGAAAATATTGTTACCGAAGCCATTGCTTTGAAACCACTCGCTTGTTAGCCCAAAAATTAGAATTGAAAGAAAATACCTACTCACAATCATTCCAATCGCGTTTAGGCAACGATAAGTGGATAACCCCTTTTACTGCCGATAAAATAGCCCAACTCGCTCAACAAGGCGTGAAAAAATTAGCGGTTATTACCCCAGCTTTTGTTACCGATTGTGTAGAAACACTCGAAGAAATTGAAATGGCTGGAGGCAAAACTTTCCGCGAAAATGGCGGAGAAGAGTTCAAAATGGTTCCCTGTCTCAACGACTCGGATTTGTGGGTACAAGCCCTTGTTACTTGGATTAGAAATAACTAATAACATAGCACAAAATCTAACAGATAACTATGAATGATTTTCTTGACATACAAAATGCTAAAAAGAAAAAACGCACTAAAAACATTATTGGAGTAATAGTGGGTGTGGTGTCTTTTATTGTGGTATTTTTAGCAGCATTCTTTACGACGCGCTATCTCACAAGCTCCTTCTTTTCAAAAGGTAAAAACGATTTAGTTACCGATGAGATGAAGAATCAAGTAGCCGAAATAAACCGGCAATTACCACAAATAATAGAAGAGGGGGTGCGCTTAGATAGTGTTGCCCTAAAAGGGGAAAAAACTATGGGGTATTATGCAACCCTTTTTAATTTCGATTCCGAAGAAATAGAGTTCAACACACCAGCAGCTAAGGATGCTATTTTGCAAAATTTGAGAAGCAATTGCGAAAAGATGCGCTTTTTCATTGATAATGATATTACACTGTTGTATTATTACTACGATGAAAACAAAAAACTTGTATCCGAAATAAGAATACCCCCATCACTATACAAATAACAAAACACCTAACATCTAACAAAAATGAGTATTATTATTGCCATTGACGGCTATTCGTCAACCGGAAAAAGTACTACTGCCAAAGCTGTAGCCAAAGCATTAGGCTACGTTTATATTGATACTGGTGCGATGTACCGCGCCGTTACTTATTTAGCCTTAGAAAAAGGCTATGTTTCTACCTCGGGCATCGAAGTAAAACCGCTGATGAAAGCCCTGCGAAAGTCGGAAATAAAGTTCGTGTACAACCCTGAGTTGGGATTTTCTGAAATTTATTTAGACGGTAAGAATATCGAAAACGAAATACGCGGTATTGAAATAGCCAATTGGGTGAGCGAAGTTGCCAAACAACCCGAAGTGCGCACTTACTTAGTAGACTTACAACGCAAAATGGGTAAAGACAAAGGTATTGTAATGGACGGGCGCGATATAGGTACAACGGTATTCCCGAATGCTGAACTTAAAATATTTATGACCGCTAGCGAACAAGTGCGCGCCCAGCGCCGTTATAAAGAGTTGCAAGCCAAAGGCGATAAAGCATCGTTCGACGAAGTGCTTGCCAATATCCAGCACCGCGACCATATCGATACTACCCGCAAAGAGTCACCTCTCAAAAAAGCCGATGATGCCGTAGTAATTGATAATACCAATCTTACTATAGAGGAACAAGTACAAAAAATCTTAGCATTTGTTAATTGTTAATTGTCAATTGTCAATTGTTTTGTATCTTTGCCCCCGAAATAAAGAAAAGAACTATGTGCGAAAATCAACATACGTGTGGCTGTAGCAATGCCGAAACCCGTCATAATTGGACGAAAGAAGAAATAATGGCTATTTACAATAAACCCCTAATGGAGTTGCTCTACGAAGCCGCTACCGTGCACCGTAAATATCACGACCCTAACTCGGTACAAGTCTCTACACTTCTCTCTATTAAAACCGGAGGTTGCTCCGAAGACTGTGCTTACTGTCCGCAATCGGCGCGTTACGAAACCGAAGTAAAAATAGAAAACGCCGATATGATGAGTGTTACTCACGTAAAAGCCCAAGCCCTTCGTGCTAAATCAGCAGGAGCTTCACGTGTGTGTATGGGCGCAGCGTGGCGTAACGTAAAAGATGGTCCCGAATTTGAACAGGTGCTCGAAATGGTGCGTACTATCAATAAGCTGGATATGGAAGTGTGCTGTACACTCGGTATGCTTACCGAAAACCAAGCCAAACGTTTGGCGGAAGCAGGCTTGTATGCTTACAATCACAACCTCGATACGTCAGAAGAATACTACAAAGAAATCATTTCTACCCGTAGTTATGACGACCGCCTCAAAACGATTGACAACGTGCGCAAAACCAATATAACTGTGTGCAGTGGAGGGATTATTGGTATGGGTGAATCACTCGAAGACCGCGCCGGAATGCTCGTGGCACTCTCAACGCTCAATCCACAACCCGAGTCGGTACCTATCAATGCCTTAGTACCCGTAGAAGGAACGCCTTTGGAAGACTGTGAGCCCGTAGATATCTTCGAGATGGTGCGTATGGTAGCTACCGCGCGTATCGTGATGCCACAATCTCAAGTGCGCCTTTCCGCAGGTCGTACCCAAATGAGCCAAGAAGGACAAGCTCTCTGTTTCTTTGCGGGAGCCAACTCTATCTTCGCAGGCGATAAGCTCCTCACCACTCCTAACCCCGATATCAATGAGGATATGCAAATGCTCGGCGTACTTGGTATGCGTATTCAGAAACCTTTTGAAACGCATCCACAGCCTCATACGGTAGAAGCAGAAGATTCTCAATACCACTCCTTAGGTGAAAACCCTAAATGGACGCGCCCTAACCATAAAATAGAGCGCAACGAAGAAAAAAGGAAGATGGTTAAAATAGCACATTAGTAAATCTGCTAATTTGCTAATTATCTAATTTCCAAATTTTCTAATTCTATGTCTCCCGAAATTCTCAAAGAAATCATCACAACCCCAATGCCTTATGGCAAGTACAAGGGTACTATGATTGCTGATTTACCTTCCTATTACCTCGAGTGGTTTAGCACTCAAGGATTTCCCAAAGGAAAATTAGGAATGCTATTGGCTACCACTTTCGAGATAAAAACTAATGGTCTACAAGAGATAATCGATAAACTAAAAGAATATGTTAGTCAAGAAAGTTAACGGAAAGCAACCTACCTTTGGGGAAGGTTGCTTTTTTGCTGAAAATGCTACCCTTACCGGTGATGTGCACTTAGGCGACCGCTGTACCGTGTGGTATAATGCGGTTATTCGTGGCGATGTAAACACTATTTGCATAGGTGATGACACCAATATCCAAGATGGTGTAGTGATTCACGCTACCTATCAAACACACCCCACAACCATTGGCAATCGCGTGTCCATAGGGCATAATGCTATTGTACACGGCTGTACTATCGAAGATGATGTGCTTATAGGTATGGGAAGCATCGTAATGGACGGATGTGTGGTAGAAAGCCATAGCATTGTAGCTGCTGGAGCCGTAGTACCTCCTAATACCCATATAGAAAAAGGGAGTCTTTATGCTGGCGTTCCTGCTAAGAAAATCAAAGAAGTAACCGAAGAACAACGTGCTCTTATTGAGCGTACCGCCACCAATTACCCCAAATACGCCAGCTGGATAGACAACTAATTTTATAGATTTGACAATCTACAAATTTGCTAATTAACAAATTATTCGTATCTTTGCCATTATTTTTTAAACTAAGAATATCGATGAAAAAAATTATTGTAGCTGCAATGCTTGTGTTTTTCTCAGTAAAAACATTCGCGCAAGACCGTCAACATCAAGTAAATTTAAACATCTTGAACGCCATTTGGTTAGCTTCTGTTGAAGTAGGTTATGAACACTTTATCGCTGATAACCAATCTATCGAAGGTGAATTGTTCTTCAACGACCGTTTTTCAGTGATTCCTAAAGGCGGTGGGAAGTATAATGCTACTAGCATAAAAGTAGGCTATAACTATTATTTTGAAGAAGATGGAGGCACAGGTCTCTATGTAAACCCTTTTGTAAAACAACGTTTTGGTAATTATAAATATCCAGATACTAAAACTAACCCAACAAAGTTAGATAGCTTTATCTTAGGAATTGGTGTAGGTTACCAATGGAACTATGAAGATACCTTTGTTGTAGCTCCTTATGCTAATATTGCTCGCAACTTCGGTAAAGGCGTAAACGACGACAAAAAATTCTGGGCAATCGAACCTAATTTTGGTATCAAAATAGGTTATAGATTCTAATCACAAATTGCTAATGAACAATTGGTAATAACAATCAAAGAGGCTGTCTGAAAAGTCTCAAAATTGCTTTTGCATCATAAACTTCTGTCAAAGTCCCAAAACTTTGACAAAGTCTATAAGCCTGATAATCAATCACTTTTAGGGTATGTTATGTAGGAAAGCCAGCGATAGCTGGGT